>JAHDRO010000118.1 GCA_018433265.1 Bacteroidales bacterium | reverse complement strand
GCTCTTGCAGAACAGTCAAGAATTGTTCGCTTACCGCTCAATCAGGTAGGTTCGCTTAATAAAATTAATAAAGCTCTATCAAAGTTTGAGCAGGAGAATGAACGAATGCCGTCACCGGAAGAACTTGCAGAAATTCTTGATATTCCTAAAGAAAAGATTGCAGATACATTGAGAGTTTCAGGGAGACATGTGTCTGTAGATGCTCCTTTTGTGGATGGAGAAGATAACAATTTGCTTGATGTGCTGGTTAACAATGATTCTCCAAATGCCGATAAAGGTCTTGTCAACGAATCTCTTAACAAGGAGATAGAACGTGCTTTGTCTACTCTTACTGAAAGAGAGAGAGATATTATCAAGTACTTTTTTGGAATAGGAACAAATGAGATGACACTCGAAGAGATTGGTGAGCATTTTGGTTTGACAAGAGAGAGAGTTAGACAGATTAAGGAAAAAGCTATAAGACGTTTAAGACATAGCGCAAGAAGTAAACTTCTTAAATCATATCTTGGATAATTATATTTTTTTTAATTTTAAAATAATCTCAAACTTTATACATATGAAAAAAACTACACTTATTATGATGTTAGTGTGTTCATTGACAGTTATTTCGTGCACTAACAAGGCAGATAACAATCCTCTTTTGAATGAATGGAAAACACCATTCGAGATTCCTCCTTTTGATCAAATAAAGGTTGATCATTTTATGCCTGCCTATACTGAGGCCATGAAAAGGCATAATGAAGAGATTGAAGCTATTGTGAACAATAAGGAAGAGGCCACATTTGAAAACACCATAGCAGCTTATGATGCATCTGGAGAGCTGTTAGACAGAGTTTCTTCAGTCTTTTCAAATGTGCAGGGGACAAAATCTAACGATAGTATTATGTCTATTGCCAAAGAGCTTTCTCCTCTTGTTAGCAAGCATTATAACGAAATAATCATGAACGCCGGACTTTTTAAAAGAATTAAAAGCGTTTACGATAAGAGAGATTCACTAGGTTTGAATCCGGAACAAATGAGATTGGTTACAGAAATTTATAAAGATTTTGAAAGAAGTGGCGCCAATCTTCCTGAAGACAAAAAAGAGGAATTGAAAAAGATTAATCAGGAAATAGCTTCATTACAGCTAACTTTTTCTCAAAATTTACTTACTGAAACAAAAAATTACAAACTTGTAATTGACAATAAGGCAGACTTGGAAGGTATGTCGCCATCTTTAATAGCTGCTGCTGCAGAAAGGGCAGCAAAAGAAGGTCTTGAAGGAAAGTGGGTATTCGGCCTTGACAATCCCAGCATTATGCCATTCCTCCAACAGTCAAGAAATAAGGAACAAAGAAAGCAAATTCTTGATGCATACCTCAATAGATGCAACAATAACAATGAATATGACAACAAGGAGATTATCAAAAAACTGATAAAATTAAGACTTGACAAGGCTAAGATACTGGGTTACGAAAATTTTGCACAGTATCAGCTTGATGACAGGATGGCTAAAACACCTGAAGCTGTGTATGATTTGCTTAATAAACTATGGACTCCTTCCCTTAAAGTTGCTGCTAATGAGTTAAAAGATATAAAAGCAGTTGCAGAGTCAGAAGGTTATAAGGGAGAAATAGGACCTGAGGACTGGAGATATTATTTTGAAAAAAGCCTTTCAAAGAAATATAATATCAGTGACTCCCTGCTTCGTCCTTATTTTAAACTGGAGAATGTGAGAGAAGGCATTTTCTATGTTGCAAATCAGCTATACGGTATAACTTTTACACCTCTTGATTCAGTACCACTTCCTAATGATGAGACAACTGCTTATGAGTGTAAGGATGCAGACGGTACACATCTTGGAGTTCTTTTTATGGACATGTTTGCAAGACCTGGAGAAAAAAAGGGTGGAGCATGGTGTAGTAGTTTTCGCTCTCAAACATATAAAGATGGAAAAAGAGTTGCTCCTTTGATGATCATTGTCGGTAATTTCACCAGACCTATGGGAAATGAACCGGCGCTTTTAAGCGTTGATGAAACAGAAACCATGTTTCATGAGTTTGGGCATGCTCTTGCAGGTCTTCTCAAGGATGTTCATTATAGTGGCCTTGGTGGGATGACAAGAGATTTTGTTGAACTTCCTTCACAGATTATGGAACATTGGGCTTTTGAACCTCAAGTTCTTAAAGTATACGCAAAACACTATCTTAGTGGAGAAGTAATTCCTCAGGAACTTGTGGACAAGATGGTCAATTCTGGAAAATATGGTCAAGGCTTTGCTACTACTGAATACTTGGCAGCTTCTCTTTTAGATATGGATTATCATATTTTGAAAGAGATTCCTTCTGATTTTGACGTCATCGCTTTTGAAACAAAAGCTTTGTCAGACAGGGGTCTTATACCTCAAATTCCACCAAGATATAGAAGCACTTATTTTCAGCATACTTTTACAGGTGGATATACAGCAGGCTATTATTCATATATCTGGGCAGAAGTGCTCGACAGTGACGCATTTGAGGCGTTTAAAGAGACAGGTAATATCTTTAACAAAGATGTTTCTACTAAATTTAGAAAAGAAATACTCGAGAGAGCTGACGAGGATGAAGCAATGACTCTATATGTCAATTTTAGAGGAAAACAACCCGGAATAGAACCACTTTTAAGAAATAGAGGCTTGATGTAATGGTATTGAATCCACAATATATTTTACTTGGTGGATCGGTATTATTTCTGATAAGTATTTTTGCAAGCAGGGCAGCGTACCGTTTTGGAGTACCTGTCCTGCTTTTGTTTTTGATTATTGGGATGGTGTTTGGAAGCGATGGCGTAGGTATTCAATTCAATAATGCTTCTACTGCTCAGTTTATTGGTGTGGTAGCACTTAGCATGATTCTTTTTTCGGGAGGCATGGACACCAAATTCAGTGAAATTAAACCTGTAATCTTGCCCGGAATATTATTGGCATCTGTAGGAGTACTTATAACCACATTGATTGTTGGAGTATTAATTTATTTTATTACGAACCAGGTAGACCGGTTTATTACTCTTTCCTTGCCAGAATCAATGCTGCTTGCGGCAGTTATGTCATCTACAGATTCGGCCTCCGTATTTTCAATTCTTAGATCTAAAGGTTTAAATCTTAAAGAAAATCTTCGACCACTGCTGGAACTTGAAAGTGGTTCCAATGATCCTATGGCATATATGCTCACTCTTCTTTTTATCGGTGCTGTTCAGGCCGGAGAAATAAATGTAACAGGATTTATTATTAAGCTCGTCATTCAACTTGTTATAGGAGCTTTATGTGGTTATTTTCTTGGTAAACTGATTATTTATATTGCTGGTAAAATTAAACTTCCCACCTCTTCCCAATATAATATTCTCTTTTTGACATTTGCATTTTTT
>JAHDRO010000164.1 GCA_018433265.1 Bacteroidales bacterium | reverse complement strand
CGACAGACCTAAAAGAAGATTTGACGGAGATCGTCCAGTCAGGAATCCTCAGCCGAGAGCTGAGGAATATGTGCCAAAACCAAGAAGAGCTATGGCAGAAGAAAATGAAAACATCCGACTCAACAAGTTCATTGCCAACTCTGGCATATGTTCAAGAAGAGAAGCTGATGATTATATCGTAGCCGGGCTTATTACCGTCAACGGACAGGTAATCACCGAACTGGGCACCAAGATTAAAGCTACCGATGATGTAAGATTCAATGGTGAAAGGCTTCATGGCGAGGAGAAGGTTTATATTCTAATGAATAAACCTAAGGACTTTGTCACTACTGTCACTGATCCTAATGCCGAGAAGACTGTTTTGGACCTTGTGGCAGGTAAGTGCCCCCAAAGAGTTTACCCTGTCGGGCGCCTCGATAAGGCTACTACTGGGGTACTCCTCCTTACAAATGACGGTGAACTGTCAGATAAACTGACTCATCCGTCCAATAGAGTTAGAAAGATTTACCATGTCTTTTTGGATAAGAACCTTTCAAAGAGTGATTTCGACAAGATACTTGAAGGAGTTGAACTGGAAGATGGACCTATGTTTGCTGACGCACTATCATTTATCGATGAAGATGAAAGCCAGGTAGGTCTCGAAATTCATTCTGGAAGAAATCGTGTGGTTAGAAGGATGTTCGAAGCTTTGGGATATAAGGTTAAAAAACTTGACAGAGTTCTGTTTGCAGGGCTTACTAAGAAAGGGCTTCGTAGAGGGCAGTGGCGTTTCCTCACAGAACAGGAGGTCGCTTTGCTCAAAATGGGGCAATTTGAATAATGACAGAAGATAAGAGTATACATAGGGCTGGTTTTGTCAACATTATCGGTAATCCGAATGTTGGCAAATCAACCTTGATGAATCTTCTCGTCGGAGAACGACTTTCGATTGTAACTGCTAAGGCTCAGACTACTCGTCACAGGATTATGGGCATTGTTAACGGTGATGACTATCAAATAGTTTTTTCCGACACACCGGGCATAATTCGTCCAAACTACAAGCTTCAGGAGAGTATGATGGAGTTTGTCGATAGTGCTGTAGGAGATGCTGATGTCATTCTTTATGTAACTGATGTGGTTGAAAACAGCACCAAAAACATGGAATTCATCGAAAGGATGAACAATGTTTCTATTCCTGTCCTTATAGTCATTAACAAGATTGACCTCTCCAATCAGACGGCTCTTGAAGAGTTGTATGAAAAGTGGAGCAATCTTG
>JAHDRO010000150.1 GCA_018433265.1 Bacteroidales bacterium | reverse complement strand
CTTTTTTATGAGTGAAGGTTGACAGGCCATTAATGTGGCATAACTACCAATACATTTTAAACGGTTTGTATTCTTCCATTCCCAGCAAATGTTTGCTCAGTTTGTAACATTCCAACTTGATGAGATGCCGATAACTCACTTTGCGTTTGAGTGATCTGTGCTGAATAGTTTCGTTTAGTCTCTCTTCAAATGCCTGAACAAAAATTTTTTTTCCAACTTGATTGAGAAGACATTTATTTATAGCTGATTCAAAATGTTTTTCCTGAAGCTCTTTTTTGTTCAAGAGTTTAAAAATCACTCTGTCCACTAAGATAGGTTTGAAGATTTCAGAGATATCGAGCGAAAGCGAATAACGACGTTCGCCAGGCGTGTGCAGATAGCTGATGGTAGGATTGAGCTGGGTTTGATGAATCGCCCGCAAGCACTGCGAATAGCACATCATATTGCCAAACGAAATCAAGGCATTCACTTCGTTTTTAGGCGGTTGCTTACTTCTTCCACCCATGCTGAAATCGTTGATGATAAGTTCGAAACCCTCGTAATAGGTTTGCCTTATGTTGCCTTCCAATCCCATGACTTCGTCAACCGCATTTGCATTTGACAGTTCGTTAGCGTATTGTTCTATTTTTTCTATTACCCCATCCAAATCCTTACCACGTGTGTTGTAATATCTAAGGTTTTTTGTCATATTGAAAGCTGCTCCTTCCACAAATTTCCACGCCAGTTCGAGCCTTCTTTTTTTGCTCTGATAAGCTGAAGTTTGAGCCAAAATCATTTTTCCCGAAAGCAGACCGTCGCGCGGCATAAACGAACCGGTATAATTTTCGTAATAATCGAAAAAATGTACGGCAATGTCGTTTTGTCCCAAAAAATTATACAAAGCACTGTTGGCATTCAAAGCGCCAAACACGTAAAATTCGGCAATATTTTCCACAGGCAGATATCGGGGTTGCCCTTCATGTTCCAAGCCATTCCCGTCTTCCTCAATTGGAGTAAACTTTATCGTATTGTCTTTCCGTTGCAACGTTCCCGGATTGAACAGGTAATAGGTCTTCTTCATGCTCAATATTTAATAAGGGTTGTATGCTCTGAATTGGATGAAATTAAAATCAACAGCTCTTTCACCAGTCGGTAGAAAACGAACATTGCGTTCGGTTGTGGAAGCAACACATTTGATATTCTGTTTTTGTAGCTTTTGAATAAGTGCGTAGCAAAAAGTCATTTCCCCCATAATATGAACAACGGCATCATTGTTTTTTGTAATAGTTTTAATTTTACCCAGATATTCATCAGCCATTTTTTCAACTTCACTTGAAGAAGCTTCAGGAGGAACATCAGGGAAAGGAATATCAATAACTTCACCGTAAAGTGAGATTGCTGTATTTTTTTGGAATGCATCCCATTCTTTGAATGGGTGATTAGATAAATTAATGAGCATGCTTGTTCTTTAAAATTAAATCAAAATTATTAATATAATTTTCTAAATCCTTTATGGATTTTTTAGACTTAACTGAAAAATTTTCGATTAAATGGGCAGCACTTTTTCTAATTTCATTTGTTGGAGCATATATTTCTTTTACAGAGTTGTATTCGGGTTTTCGAAGAATCGAATTTTTTGCTTCATCTCTGTTAACTTTATTTTTATCATCTTTATTTTCATTTTCGCAAACAAATGTTATAATGGATTCTATTAGGCACAAACAAGATAGAGCATACATCTTCTTTTCAAATTGCCATTTACTTAATTCAAATTGATATTCAGATTGTTTTTTGCAATTATTAAATCGTTTGGTAAAATCTGAAAAGACGATAGGTACAATCAACTCGGCTGGGTAATATTCCTTGATATTTAGTGAAGTAAGGACATTTATTTGACTTTTTAATTCATGGACATAATTCCAAGCTAACATATTGGAAAAATCTTGAACTTTATTAGCACTATTTTCATCTTCTTCTTTCATTAACTCTGAAATTTTTTCCCCTTTCCCAAAGGCTGAAAATGAATAAGCTCCTTTTATCCAATCTTGGAGTTTAATAATATATGATAGGTCAATAATGGGAGTTTTGCCATCAAATTCGTTTGTTGCTTCGAGCATTCCATAATATATTCCTTTGAGAGCAATTTTTTTGGTAGCTACATCCTGAATAAATGAAATGGCTGTAGTTGCAAAAAGTGGTAATGATCGAAAAGAATGTGTTATATCCAAAAAAACATTGTCTCCATCCTGTAAATCGGTGAGAGCATTGGAAAAAATTTCGAAATTATCTTTAATTTGTCGCTCATTTATTCCGTAGTAGATAGGAATTATTTTTGAATTGTTACCAAGTAATCTTTCAATGTTTTTAAATAATGAATTATCTAATCCTGAATGGCAATTCGAATCAGATGCTGATTCATAAAGTTTTAAGGCGTAATCATCATCTTTATCTTCTTTGGCATAGTTCAGATAAACCGCTTCCCACGCTGATTTCATTGTGCCAAATAAATAATAAGTGTCAATATCTAAAAACTCGCCTAATGCTGACGCAATAAAAGACGATTCATGGATTTTGTTTTCATCCTTGAAAAAATATTTAGCCTTTTTATAGTCTCTAATCCCATTTAATGGGCCTGTGCCAATAAAGCTAACAAGTATATTACTCATAAATCTTTTTCTTTTAATAATTCCAGTTTTACCCAACCTAAAGGGTTGGATGTTTTAAAATCAAGAACACGGGTAAGAGGAAATTCATCCGACTGCAAATCAAATTCTTCCCATTGTTTGTTTGTTTTGTTAAATATTTTTCCAAAACCATTGTTTCGTAGAAAGTTGACAAATAATTTCTTATCTTCTGTTTCGTCGGCATTATATAAAGCCAGTCCAATTGAATTGAAATAATATCCTTTTCCACTTCCTAATCTTAAATAGCAAGTTGTAGCGTCAGCATTATTAATATTTTTTTCTATTGAGTTGTAAAATGAAAATAAACTATTATATATATCATCATCAAATTTATTGTTTTCTCCACAGCAATTATCAAAGATTTCCCATTCGATATCATTAGAATTTTGAGAAAATAAATTTATTACCTTATATATTTGAGTCCAATTTAATAATTCATCCTTACCCATTTTTATTGAACTGATCGATAGGGTAGCACTGCTATTTTCTTTTATAGCCTCCCATGTTTGAGGTATGGTAAATTTACCTTCTTTAAGTTGTAAACGCTTGGTGTCAATGGCTTTGATGCTGTCTTCAGGAAATAAGTCGCTATCACTGACAGCAAATTCGAAACTATTAAGTTTATTATTCAATTCTTCTTCCAAGGCTTTCTTTCCATCTGGCAGGTTATCTTCTTCTTTTTTTGATAAATTACCTGTAGAATTCTTATCATACAATTTCAAATAATCTTTACACCAATGATTGTTTTTATCCTGTAACCAAATATAAAGAAGTGCTGTTTTTATAGCTCCCTTCAATGAGCTACCCGGTATGTAGGGATGTACTCCTGCATTTTTTATAATTGTATAAAGATTCTTGTTGCCTTTTGGAACAGCCGTGGAATCGATTGTTTTTAAAGTTATAGAAGCTAAATCTATTTTTGCATAGTTATAAAAAAACCTTTCGATATCAAATTTGCTTCCTGTATTATCCATCCCGGAAATTATTCCTTTAACGAAATCTTCGATTAAATTGGGACGTGTCTTCAAAACTTGCCTGATGGTTTCCTGATTCAAATAAATCAATTTGCCATCCTTTAATTTGTAATCAGAAAAAGGAGATAGTTTTTGTCCGTCGCCGATGCATACCGGTGTTAT
>JAHDRO010000289.1 GCA_018433265.1 Bacteroidales bacterium | reverse complement strand
ATATAGGTAATTGTGCCCTCCTGCACTGCAGGAGCAGATGAGCTGACATTGAACTTTGCCTTAAGAGCAGCATTTTTAGCCGCATCCCACAATGTCTTGTCCTGGACAGTTGTACCTGTATGCCCAGGAATAGCACTGATTACATTTCCATACTGGTCAACAGAAATCTTGACAACTACTTTTCCTGATTTATTGACCTTGTATTCAGGTTCAGGAAGAGTTCCCATAAGAGTACGTCCGGCAAGTCTGGCAGAAGGTTCACCCTCAAGTGAGCCTGATACGGTATTCCCTTCGGCATGACCGGCAGTGAGAGCATCACTCACACGTTTTGCAACCTGTGGCGCAGCAGTGTCCTTAGTGGTGTTGGCCGCAGACGGGAAAAGAGCCCTTTTGTCTATGGGTTTTGGTCTTGGAGCCTCATACTGCTCTACATCACCTTTATCTCCCATAGTACTCTCAGCACCTTTATTTGCTCCCTTTCCCTTAATTGCAGATTCGGAGCGTTGAACGAGACGTATCTCCTTTTTGGGATCTGGGGTTTCAGTGCGTGGCTCCTGTCCAGGCTGGACTTTTATAGACGTTAAATTTACAGGCGGTAAAGCTTCCAATTCAACTTCAATACCTTTCTCTGTCTGAGGCGGATATACAGCCCTAAGCCCTGTATTGAACAAAATAATGAAACCGATCAAGTGGACAAAAAAAGTTACCACAAAGCCTGCTAAACGGGCTTTGGAATTATCATTTCCTTTATTGTTCAACTTGGTAGACATCTATTATTCGGGAGCCGTTGCCAGAATTATGCGATAATTATTTCTTTTAGCTATATTCATTACATTTACAACCTGTTCCATTGGGACAGTCCTGTCCACATGAAGAGAAACAGTAGGATCGTCCGAACCTTCAAGAGTTTTTTGAATCAGGGGCTCTATCTGATTGAACGGTACAGGAGTCAAATCACCGTTAATATGATAAGAAAAAGTATTACTCTCAAGATAATGTTTAATAGATATACTTACTTCAGGCTTTGTATTAACCTGATTAGTACTTTTCGGAAGTAGAAGTTTAAGAGCATTTGGGTTAACCAAAGTAGAAGTAATCAGAAAAAATATGAGCAAAAGAAAGACCAGGTCTGTCATGGATGACATGCTGAAGTTCAATTCTATTTTTGCTCTGCGTCTGTAAGCCATAATCAGTTACTTATTTGCAGGTTCATGGAGAAGATCCATAAACTCGATTGTATATGCCTCCATCTTGTAAACTATTTTGTCTATCCTTGCCACAAGATAGTTATAGCCGAAATAAGCAAGAATACCTACAATAAGCCCAGCCACAGTAGTCACCATTGCAGTATAGATACCGTCTGAAAGAAGGGTTATATCCACATTATTCCCAGCTTGAGACATATTGTAAAATGCCTGAATCATACCTATGACAGTCCCGAGAAATCCTATCATGGGAGCTCCTCCGGCTATGGTTGCAAGAAATGGAAGTCCGCTCTCCAGCTTTGAAATCTCGAGGTTGCCGGTATTTTGTACAGCAGTTTGAATATCTTCGAGAGGACGCCCTATACGTTCAATCCCCTTTTCTATAAGGCGTGCAATAGGAGTATCACTTGACTCGCAAAGGTTAAGGGCAGCTTTTATCTTGCCGTCGTGAACATAGTCATGAATATTTTTCATGAAATTCTCATCGATAAGTGAAGCTTTACGAATTGTCCACCATCTTTCACCAAACAGATAGACGGCGAGTATTGAAAGTAAAAACAGCGGAATCATCAGCCATCCCCCCTTT
>JAHDRO010000320.1 GCA_018433265.1 Bacteroidales bacterium | reverse complement strand
TTTTGAGAAAATTTTCTGCATAAAAGTTATTGCTTATTCTATTGGTGGCATTAGCTATGGATATCAGTCTTGGAGAAAGAGTCTCTCCTATAATGTTTAATTGATCCTGATCTGTTGCATCAAAAGACCTTACATCTTTGACATCAGGATTGCTTTCAATTCCTTTATCAATAAGGAAAAGTCGAAACTCCTCTGCACACATAAGAGCCGGAAATTTACTTGAACAATCAACGGTGTAACTTTCTTTACCAGCTCCAAGAGTGCCTTTGAAAACTCCGACTTTTGCAAGATCTGATACATAATAAGAACTTCTGTCTCCACTACCGGAAATGCCTGTTTTAAGCATGTTCCGGTATTCCATACCCGGAATGGATGGATATACATCTTTCATTACAACTGGTTCGCCAGTTTTTTCTCCAGGGATGAAAGTAAAATATTGTATGTTTTCGCAGAATGAGAGACCGGACGCTGCGCTTCCATATGATGCCCCAATGTTACTCCATGACCATGTGTCAGGCAAAGCTTCTTCTTCAAAAAAACGATCGTCACCCACTATTGATCCGTTTATTTTAACAATGCCTGCAGCCCTGATAAATTTATACCATTGGGAGAAGACTGTATCTACAGGAATTGCTACAGTGTCTTTTGAACCAAGCGTCGGATCTCCTCCTCCAACAATATAAAGATCTCCGTTTAGAACGCCATTCTCGATTTGTCCGGAATATCCGATTCTGGTTTTAAATCGATAGTCAGGCCCGAGAAGCTGTAATGCGAGTCCTGTTGAGATAGTCTTCATAGTTGATGCAGTAAGCAGAGGAGAATCAGGATTCCATGATGCAACACACTTCCCCTTGCTGTCCATTACCATTATTCCAACAACGGAGTTGCTAAACAAAGTGTCTTTTTTCATCTGATTTACACATTTTTGGACAATTCTGTTCTTGGCTGACAAATTGAAAGATGTAGCCAATATCAAGAATATCAGTAGAAATAAGGATGGTTTTTTCATGATAAAAGGTTTATTATTGAAGCAAAAATAATAATTTTAATAAATGCTTAACGAAAAATAGCTACATTTGACGCTGTAATTAATTATAATAAACTTTTACTATTGCTTAATGAGTAGTTTCAGAAAACGAGCTCTAGATGAATTTGCCAGCCATAAGGCTGAGCGGTTTTATGTGGAAAACAGACCGGTTTCGGAGTTCTTCGCAGAGAAGGTTTTTGATGTCGAAAAGATGAGACGTTACCTTTCTGCAGAGGCTTTTGAAGCTGTTCAGCAGGCCATAAGCGAAGGAACAAAAATAGACAGAAGTATTGCCAATCAAATAGCGTCAGGCATGAAGTCATGGGCTGTTGAAAATGGAGCTACTCACTATACACATTGGTTTCACCCTTTGACAGATGCAACGGCAGAGAAGCACGAGGCTTTTGTCGATCCTTCGAAGAATGGTGGAGTTTTTGAGAATTTCCGGGGAGATGCTTTGGTTCAGCAGGAGCCGGATGCATCCAGTTTTCCTCATGGGGGTCTGAGAAACACATTCGAGGCGAGAGGTTATACAGCATGGGATCCTACCTCCCCGGCATTTATAATGGATCAGACATTATGTATTCCAACTGTATTTGTTTCTTATACAGGAGAGGCTCTTGATCATAAAGCTCCTCATCTTAAATCACTTCAGGCTTTAGACAGAGCTGCTACAGACTTGTGTAAACTCTTTGATCACAGAACAACCAGAGTTAATGTTATGCTTGGTATTGAGCAGGAATATTTTCTGGTTGATGAGGCTCTTTACCGTGCACGCCCGGATTTGATGATGTGCAACAGGACTCTTTTAGGACATACCTCTGCAAAAGATCAGCAGCTTGAGGATCATTATTTTGGAGCAATTCCTTCAAGGGTTATGGCTTTCATGAAAGATTTTGAGACTGAGGCATATAAATTGGGGGTTGTTCTAAAAACCAGACATAATGAGGTGGCACCTAACCAGTTTGAATTTGCCCCATATTTTACAGAGGCTAACCTCGCAGTTGATCACAATCTCATGATGATGATACTGATGAGGAAAATAGCCAAGAGACACAAACTTAAAGTTATATTTCACGAGAAACCTTTTTCAGGTATTAACGGTTCAGGGAAACACTGTAACTGGTCACTTATTACAAACAATGGAGTCAATCTTCTGGCCCCTGGTAAAACACCAAGAACAAATTTGCAATTTCTCTCGTTTTTCGTTTCTGTAATAAGGGCTGTTTATGAACATCATCCTTTGTTGATGGCTGGTGTGGCATCACTTAACAACTCTTACAGACTTGGAGGAGATGAAGCTCCTCCTGCAGTAATGTCTATTTTTATAGGGAAGCTTCTTTCGTCTGTTATTGATTCTATTGAAAAAATGTCAAACGGAGAGGAGTCGATTGAGGATTTACATCACAAGCTGGATATAGTTAATAAGATACCTGAAATTCTGCCTGACAATACAGACAGGAACAGAACTTCTCCTTTTGCATTTACGGGCAATAGATTTGAATTTAGAGCCGTAGGTTCTTCAGTTAATGTTGCGGCAGCCCTTTACCCCTTGAATGCTGCTGTAGCTCAGCAGATAAGGAGATTTAAATTTCTTGTTGAGGTGTACATGAAAGATGGTATAGAAAAGGATGAGGCTCTTCTTAAAGTTATAAGACAATTCATTATAGAATCGAGAAACATATTGTTTGAGGGCAACGGATATAGTCCTGAATGGCATCAAGAGGCCGAAAGGAGAGGACTTCGCGGTATTAAGGATTTACCGAATGCGTTTAACACTTATCTGGAAGAGAACAGTGTCAGGCTTTTTGAAGAGACTGGAGTATTGACCAGACGTGAGGTTGAAGCCAGATATGAGGTGATGAATGAGACATTTGTCAAAAAACTGCAAATTGAAGCAAGGGTTCTTGGGGATCTTACACAAAATCACATAATTCCTACAGCCATCAAATTTCAGAACACTCTTATAGAAAATCTCAGAGGTATCAAGGAGCTTTTTGACGAGGAAGAATATCGTCTGATGTCTGAAAATCAGCTTATGACAATTCGAAAGATATCCGGATACATTGAAACTTTACGAAAGAATACCAAGGAGCTTATTGAGGATCGAAAAATTGCTAACAAAGTGGAAGATATGGCTCAAAGGGCAAGACTATACTATGACAATGTTTTACCAACGATGACTAAAATACGGACAGTTGTCGACAAGCTTGAAATGCTGATAGACGATGAATTGTGGCCCCTTCCCAAATATAGAGAACTTCTTTTCTGGAGATAGATATGGACAACGGTACAGAGGCTCAAAGGTATGCGCAAAGGGGTGTATCCTCATCTAAGGAGGAGGTACATAATGCAATAAAAGATGATGATAAGGGATTGTTTCCTGATGCATTTTGCAAAATTGTTGCTGATAAGCTTAGTAATGACCCCGAATACTGTCTTGTAATGCATGCTGATGGTGCCGGTACTAAATCATCTCTGGCATATGCCTATTGGAGAGAGACAGGAGATATGAGTGTTTGGAGCGGAATTGCTCAGGACGCTATTGTTATGAATACAGATGATCTTATTTGTGTAGGAGCTTGTGAAAATATTTTACTCTCTTCTACAATCGGCAGGAACAAGCATCGCATCAACGGTGCTGTAATCGCAGCAATAATAGAGGGTTCAAGAATTTTTTCCGAGAAGATGAGATCTTACGGAATCGATATTATTTTAACAGGAGGAGAGACTGCTGATGTTGGAGATCTTGTGCAGACAATAATTGTTGACAGTACTGTTTGTGCAAGACTGAAAAGAAGTGAAGTTATTGATAATGCCAACATTAAAGCCGGAGACGTGATTGTGGGGCTTGCCTCATTTGGAAAAGCTGTTTATGAAGAGGAGTATAATGGTGGAATAGGCAGCAACGGACTTACTTCTGCAAGACATGATCTTTTTTCTTCTTATGTTGGACAAAAATATCCCGAGACTTATAATAACCAGATTCCAAAGGAGTTGGCTTATACTGGTTCCAAAAGATTAGATGATATTGAACCCGAAACAGGCCTTACTTATGGCAAATTACTTCTTTCTCCTACAAGAACATATGCTCCTGTTGTCAAAAAAATGCTTGAAAGTTACAGGGATAAAATACATGGTATGGTCCACTGTACAGGAGGGGCTCAGACTAAAGTATTGAATTTTGTTGACAATGTCAACGTTGTTAAGAACAATCTTTTTTCTGTTCCTCCTCTTTTTAGAGCGATTCAGAGTGAATCCAAAACACCTTGGAAGGAGATGTACAAAGTATTTAATATGGGGCACAGACTTGAGATATACACTGATCTGGCTACAGCTTTGAAACTGATTGAAATTTCAGAGAGCTTTGGAGTTGAAGCAAAAGTAATTGGTAAGGTGGAGCAGTCAAGACAGACTCAAGTAAAGATAATTACTGAATATGGAGAATTCACATATGAGAAGTAAAAGAAACATAGTATTTTTTTTTACGGTTATCTTAGCAGTAGCTTGTTCTCCTAAGAAAGTTGCAAATAACACATATCAAAGCATTCCAATTATTGAGAAAGCTTTAAGAGATACCTCTTCAGTCTATTTTGCTGACTATGGTAGTTATCCTTCTGATTTGAAACAGCTCCCGATTGGTATTTTTGATTCAGGAACAGGGGGATTGACTGTTCTTGAAGCCTTTCTATCAATGGATGAATTTAATAATGAGTCGTTTAGATATCTTGCGGATCAGGCAAATATGCCATATGGCAATTATGCTGCTGCAAACAAATTGGACTATTTCAGAGAGCTTGTTGTGAAGGATGCACTTTTCCTTACCACAGAGCCTAATCATTCCAAGATAATTGTTATAGCGTGTAACACAGCGACAGCTTATGGTTTGAAAGATGTTCAATATCTTTTGGAAAAAGGCGTGCCTGGGGTATCAGTTATCGGAGTGATAGATGCAGGTGTAAATGCTTCTCTCGATAAGGTCAGATTTGATGGAAATGTTGCAATAGGAGTAATGGCTACTGTTGGTACAATTTCTTCAGGAGGATATCAGAAAACAATTAAATCTTCTGCTTTAAAAAGAGGGTTTAAAGATGAAATAAAAGTTGTGTGTCAACCAGGGATGGGTTTTGCTGAGGCTGTTGACATGGAGGTTGATTATATTGATAAAAATGCTGTCGCCATCCGTGATAACTATAGAGGCCCTGTTATAGGAAATGATTCAATTTCCATAGATACTACTTTGCTTGACAGGTACAGGTTTAATTTTGCCAACAACTCGATGCTCTATAAAAAAAGTGGAAACAGATATGTGACCATACAGCTTAATTCTGCGGCAAATTATGCAAGATTATACTTAGTCAATCTTATAGAGAGACACAGATTGAGAGATGGAGAAACACCTATCGACAATATAATCCTGGGCTGTACTCATTATCCATTTTTGCTTGATACTCTCAACAAAGTGGTTTCGGAACTTCGGGA
The DNA here is from genome assembly GCA_018433265.1 of Bacteroidales bacterium. The sequence continues at coordinate 7,945 of JAHDRO010000320.1, read as the reverse complement.
TTATACAAAAGACGGAGATAAGATTTATGATAAGATTTTACCAAACGATTTTGAATTTATTGATCCGTCTATTTATACAGCCAGAGAAGTTTATCAAAAATTAAAAGACCGGAAGCTTCTTTCTGACACATATCCTGCAAATAAATTAAAAGCATTTATAACAGTTCCTGCGGCAACGGTAAGTCCTGAAAATATAGATAAAAACGGAAATTTCACATATCAGTTTAAGTATGGAAGAGAAGCAGGAAGTGAAATTCAAACAGTTTGCACAGTTCCTTTTTCAATACAAAATCTTAATCCAGACAATCTTCTCAGAATTGAGGAGAGATTGCCTCATACATGGCATTTTTTGAAGGAGGAGCTTAAATGATAATTTTTAACTGATGATTTACGCTCCGACAATATCTAAAGAGGAGTTGGAAATACTCCCTCAGGCATCATTTGATGGAGAGATAGGTATAATTGACAAAAAAGGAGAGAAATATGACAAGGCAATTGCTTACCTCTCATCTCAGAGGATTATTGGATTTGATACCGAAACAAAGCCAATATTTCAGGCCAATGTAAAAAAAAACAGTGTTGCTCTATTACAATTGGCAGGCAAAGATAAAGCTTTCATCTTCAGGCTTCACCATCTCGGTCTTACAGATGATCTCTGTAAAATACTGTCTTCAAACAAAATCATAAAAGTTGGTGTGGCAGTTCACGACGATATCAGAGGATTGCAACGTCATTGTAAATTTGTTCCTAAGGGTTTTGTAGATCTGCAGGCGGTAGGGATAAACTGGGGCATCAGAGAGAAAAGTGTCCGCAAAATGGCTGCAATAATACTTGGGTTAAAGGTGTCCAAGTCACAACAGCTTTCTAACTGGGAAACAGATGAACTTTCACGTGCACAAGTTTTGTATGCAGCTACAGATGCCTGGATTTGCCAAAGAATGTATCTTAAGCTTTTAAGTACGCCTAAATCTCCAAAAATTGAAGAAGACGAGCAGATAAAAAATGGTTAAAATTTTCTTAAAGAGATCGAGAGAAGAGTCGCTTGAGAGATTTCATCCATGGATTTTTTCAGGTGCCATTCAAAGGATCGAAGGCAGTCCTGCTGAAGGAGAACTTGTTGCAGTATATTCTTTTGACGGAGAACTTCTTGGGACAGGTCATTATCAGAGTGGTTCGATTGCAGTTAGAATTCTTGAGTTTGGTACTGACAAACTATCTGATAGATTTTGGATTGAGAAACTTTTGGCTTCATATAATTTCAGAAGGAAACTGGGTCTTACAGAAAGCTCTACTACTAATGCATATAGACTTGTTCACGGCGAAGGAGACATGCTCCCAGGCCTTGTTATTGATATTTACGATGATACTGCAGTGTTACAGGCTCATTCTGCAGGTATTTATCTTGTCAGAAATCAGATATCTGATGCATTATTAGAACTTTATGGCGGGAAATTAAGAGCTGTTTACGATAAAAGTTCAGGCACAGTGCCGTCAAGAGAAATTTTCAATCCTGTTGATGCTTATCTCTTTGGTGAAAAAGCTACTCCTGCAACTATTTTGGAAAACGGAAAGATATTCAATGTTGACTGGTGCCATGGTCAGAAAACAGGCTTTTTTCTCGATCAGAGAGACAACAGAGCCTTGATGGAACATTATGCAAAAAGCAGAAATGTACTAAATCTTTTCTGTTATACCGGCGGGTTTTCAATCTACGCTCTTGCAGCCGAATCCACTTCGGTTGCTTCTGTCGACAGTTCTCGTAGTGCCGTAGAGCTGCTTGAAAAAAACGTAGAATTAAACAGACAATCAGGTATTATATCCAAAGAAGCTTTGCATAAATCTTTTTGCACAGATGCTGTTGAATATATTAAAAGTGAGGGGAAGGGAATATATGATTTGATAGTAGTTGATCCACCTGCATTTGCTAAACACAAAAGTGCACTTTCAAATGCGCTTAGAGCCTATCAGCGACTTAATGCCGCTGCAATAGAGAAAGTTGCACATGGAGGCATAATATTTACATTTAGCTGCTCACAAGTTGTTGACAAGATATCTTTTGCTCAAACTATATTTTCTGCAGCAGCTCAGACTGGAAGGGCAGTAAGGATACTGCACAGACTTGCACAAGCTCCCGATCATCCTGTAAACATTTATCATCCTGAAGGAGAATACCTCAAGGGATTAGTCCTCTTTGTTGAGTAATTATATATCTTTGTCTTGTTATGGAACAATTGGAGATAAAAGAAGCGAGCAAGGAGGAGATGTATAAGTTGCTTCTTCCTCAAGTGGCGTCATTGACCGAGGGAGAGGAGGACATTATTGCCAACATGGCCAATGTGGCTTCAGCAATAATGATGACCTTTAAACATCTATGGGTAGGGTTTTATATTGTAAGACCGGACAATTCGCAATTTGGCAGATCTCTGGTTCTGGGTCCATTTCAAGGTCCTATTGCCTGTACAAGGATTGCATATGGCAAAGGGGTTTGTGGAACTTCCTGGAAGGAGAAAAGGAGTCTGATAGTTGCCGATGTTGATAAATTTCCCGGACATATAGCTTGTAGCTCATTTTCGCGTTCAGAGATTGTAATTCCGATTTTTGGAGAATTTGAGAGCAAGGATGGAGAAAATTGTAAAGAGCCGGGCGAAGTTAAAGCTCTGCTCGATATTGACAGCAAATTTCTGGACAGTTTTGACGATATTGACAGAGAATATCTTGAGATTTTAGTCAAAAACATAAAGTTCACATAATGAATAGATGGCGCTTAACAAATCTTTGTGTGTTTACCTTGTTTTATTGTGCTTTCTTCTTTATTGCGGGATGTTCGGTCAAGGTGCCAAAAGAGGCTGTTGTCGGGGTAAGTGAGGAACTTGCCGAAATGAGGACTGTCAATATCTCTAATGTGCGGTATAATTTACTGTTTGAAATTCCGAAGGAGAGAGCAAATAATGTTGAGGGGATTCTTTCACTTACATTTGATGTTAAAAAGAGAACACATATCGTTCTTGATTTCAAGCAGGGAGATTCTTCGGTAATAAGCGTTACTGTTAATGGCAAGCCAGGTAAATATGTTTTTGAGAACGAACACATTATTCTTTCTTCAAGGCAGATTTTAAAAGGAGAAAATCAGGTTAACATAAAGTTTCATGCTGGGGATCAATCACTAAACAGAAGAGAAGATCTTCTTTATACTCTATTAGTTCCTGACAGGGCAAGAACGCTTTTTCCGTGTTTCGATCAACCTGATATAAAGAGCAAGTACAGTCTTTCTCTCGAAATTCCTGCAGGCTGGGAGGCTGTTGCTAATGGACAGACAGTGCAGAGAGATACTATTAAGCAGAATGATAGTCAATACATTGTGTTTTCTGAAACCGAACCAATACCCACATATCTTTTTTCTTTTGTGGTCGGTAAAATGAATAAAATAACTAAAGCTCAGGATGGCAGGAAAGTTTCGATATATCACCGTGAGTCCGCTAAAGATAAAATTGCTCAGTGTGATGAGATTTTCTCTCAGATTTTTTCCGCGTTGAGATGGATGGAGGATTACACAAATGTCAAATATCCTTTTACAAAATATGATATTATTATAATTCCCGGTTTTCAGTATGGAGGGATGGAACATATGGGAGCAACTCTCTATTCTGACAAAACCATGTTTCTGTCTGACAATCCGACAATAGCGGAGAAGCTCGCCAGGGCAGAGCTTGTGGCTCACGAAACAGCCCATATGTGGTTTGGCGATTATGTGACAATGAAGTGGTTTGACGAGGTGTGGACAAAAGAGGTATTTGCCAACTGGTTTGCGAAAAGGATGGTGGCTCCACTTTTTCCTGAAGTCAACCATCAATTGAATTTTTTGAATTCATATTTTCCTGCTGCTTATGCAGAAGATAGAACTGCGGGAGCGACTCCTGTGAGGCAGGAACTTGATAATCTGAACAATGCCGGTCTTGTGTATGGAAATATTATCTATGATAAAGCACCAATTGTAATGGATAAACTGGTGAGGATGGTGGGAGAAGATAATTTTAAGAAAGGGATAAGGGAATATCTTGAAAATTATTCTTATGGCAATGCTACGTGGAATGATCTTATTAATATTCTTGACAAATTTTTTGACAAGGATTTAAAACAATGGAGCCATGTTTGGATAAATGAAGCTGGTATGCCTCGGATAACAGCAACTATTTCTGGTGATTCAACAGTTTGGAAGACAGATGATCCAATGGGAAGAGGCCTGTTCTGGGAACAACCTTTGAGTTACAAGATTGAAAATTCTTATCTTTTACCAAACGTTGACGGCAAAGGCTATGGTTACTTCATGCTTGACAGGGAGACTTCTGAATATCTTCTGGGCAAGTTTGCAGATTATCGATTTTCGAACACGTACAAAGATACTTCTGTGGTTTACAATGATCTTGCAAGATGCTCCTTATTGATAACTCTCTATGAAAATCTCTTGCACAACAATCTCGATCCTGTCTCTTTTTGCAACGCTTTGACCAAATACGTCCCATATGAAGATAATCCGCTGATATTGTCGAGGGCTTTGTCATATCTTTCGTATGTTTTTGTTTCTTATATTTATGAGAATGGCTCATCCTTTAATGATGGTGGTATGCCTGCAAAAATTGAGCAAACTCTCTTGAACATGTTTGAGAACAGGGAGCGTATGGAAGACCGTCTGCTTGCATTCAGAACTTTTTACGGTATCTGTAGTTCCCGGGAGGGGGTAAATTTGCTCTATTCAATTTGGAAAGACCCAGGTAGTTTTAAGGCTGTTAAGCTTGGAGAAAGGGAGTTGACAAATCTTTCATATGCTGTGCTGTTGCGTCTGCCTGAGATTTATAATGAGGTTAAAACAATTCAAGTTCAGCGAATTACCAATCCAGACAGAAAAGCTGAATTTAATTATATTTTACCGTCTCTTTCGGGTTCAAAAGAGGTGAGGGATTCTGTATTTCAATCTTTGCTTTTGGAGAAAAACCGACAGGTGGAGCCATGGACACAAATGTCTCTGGGCTTTTTGAATCATTATTCCAGACAGGAAAGTTCTTTGGAATATATTAAGCCCGGACTCGATATCTTGGAGGAGATACAGAGAAGTGGAGACATTTTCTTTCCTACAGGATGGTTGAGAGCTCTTTTGTCAGGGCATCATTCCGAGAGAGCTGCTGGAATCGTTCAGGAATTTCTCGATACACACAAGAACTATCCTCCTATGTTGAAGAGCAAGATCCTTCAGCAGTCTGATCACCTTTTTAGAGAAAAAAGGTCGAGTACTTTTGTTGGCGGGGAAGAGGTGGATCATCTTCAAAATAAGAAGTGATGATTAGCAGGCAAAGGCAGGCTCTATTAATGGGAGGGATGGTAGTCCTTTGCTGGGCTACTGTAGCGACAGCTTTTAAGATTGCTTTGGCTGAGATGAGCTATCTTCAATTACTATTGATTTCATCTATCATTGCCTTAGTAATATGTTTTGTTGAACTCTTGCGGAGCGGTAAGTTTGGTGAAGTTTTGCAGTTATTGTGTCGCAAAAATGCCCGCAAAGTGGGTGTTTTGATGCTTCAGGCTCTTCTTGCCCCTTTCCTTTATTATCTTGTATTGTTTAAGGCTTATTCGTTATTGCCAGCCCAGATAGCACAGCCTCTCAATTATTCCTGGCAGGTGGTGCTGATATTGATGATGTCGCTTTTTTACAGGCAAAAACTTTCTTTAAGGCAACTCACAGGTGTTTTGATTTGTTTTACCGGTGTTATATCGCTTTCTCTCAACGGGGAGGCTGATATCTCAGGCAAACTCTCTGTTTTGGGTATTGCACTTGCTCTTGGAAGCTCGCTGATTTGGTCTTCATACTGGATTCTTAAGCTTAAAAACGAAATGGATCCTGTGGTTGAGCTGTTCTTTAATTTTCTTTTTGGTTCTGTTTATCTGATAATCATTTCATTTTTTACTCCAATGGAGTGGCCTTCTTTACGGGGGTTTGGTGCTGCTGTTTACGTTGGGTGTTTCGAGATGGGATTTACTTTTATCCTTTGGGCCAAAGCTCTTAGAATGGCTGAGAACAAGATCTCGCTTACACAGTTAACTTATCTTTCTCCTTTGCTTTCTCTGATTTTGATTCATTTTATTCTTGGAGAGAATATTACCTATCTCACTGTTCTGGGGCTGGCTTTGGTGATAGGGGGCATTTATATAACCAATAAGAGAGTATCTGCTCCAGGGGAATCTTAGCAGGATGGTTCTATTTAAGAGATACATCAGAGATACAGCGTTGAAATTTGGCATGAAAGGATTTTTTAATAACTTTGCAATCCCAATATGGTACCCTGGCCGAGTGGTTAGGCAACGGTCTGCAAAACCGTGTACAGCAGTTCGATTCTGCTGGGTACCTCCGACAGGTGGAAGGCCAAGGACTACAGCTCCTCAAAATTGACATCAGAGAAAGGTGTAATTTGGGCATCACCAGAAGAGTTCTTCTCATTTTTGCCTTCGACTGAAGGAGCCTTTTCTTTTATGAACTGAATTATCTCTTCGAGACCTTGTGAAAACTTATCAAAATCTTCTTTGTACAAGAAGATTTTGTGCTTGTCATACACAAATCTGCCGTCTCTGTCGAGTCTCCGCTTACTTTCAGTGATTGTAAGGTAATAATCGTTATTCTTAGTTGCCTTAACATCAAAGAAATATGTCCTTTTCCCTGCTCTTACCGGTTTTGAGTACACGTCATCTCCATTGCGTTCTTGTGTCTCTGTATTGTCAAAATCTTCGAAGTACATTTTTGTTATTTTTAAATTTATTACACAAAGATAAAATTATTTTTATTGAGCAAAAACCTATCTTTGTAAAATAATTGGAATAATTTATAATGATTAACAGAAGATTGATTAGGGTAAAGGTCTTTAAAGTACTTTTCAGCAGGATGAGTTCAGGTTCTGAATCTATGGATGGTGCAGAAAAGGAACTGCTTATGAGTTGTGAAAAGACTCTGGAACTTTACTATTTTCTTCTTACTCTGCCAACCGCTCTTAAGAGGCTTTCTGAAATCAAGATCGAGTCGGGTCTCAAGAAATTTCATCCTACAGAAGAGGAAGCAAACCCTAACAGGCGTTTTATTGAGAATGCTGTAATTGCAAAGCTGGAGAATTGCAGGGAGTTGACCGATTTTTGCGAGAAAAAGGGTCTTTTGTGGAATGATTACGACTCTGTCGTCAAAAAGATTCATTCATCATTGATGGAACGTGAATATTACCGTTCATACATGAATGCTGCTGAAAACACTTTTGAAGATGATCTCAAAGTTGTAATGAATATTTTTGAACAGGAACTTGAAGATTGTGAAGATCTTTCCAATTCTCTTGAAGATGCCAGTCTTTATTGGGTTGATGATCTTGCATATGTCATCAATATTATATTAAAGAGGCTTTCTCATCTAAAGACTAATTCTAAAATATCATTTCCAAAAGTTTTTATCAAAGAGGACGACAGGGAGTTTGCCATTAGGTTGCTTGGTAAGGCAATGCTCAATTATGACGAATATGTTGAGCTGATGTCAAAGTATGTTCTTAACTGGGAGCTGGACAGGATTGCCTCTACAGATATGAATCTGATAGTTCTTGGAATAGCCGAGGCAATTGCTTTTCCCAATATTCCTCTTAAAGTTACCATTAATGAATATGTGGAACTTTCAAAGTTTTACAGCACTCAAAACAGCAAGATATTTGTGAATGGTATACTGGACAAGGTTTTGCTCGGGTTGCAAAAAGAGGGAATTATTCAAAAATCGGGCAGAGGTTTGGTAGGCTCAATAGATTAGCTAATTTTGCAGAAATTTAAACACATATTAATATGAATTTTTTTTTATTTCTTCAATCCGGTGCTTCACAACAGGGAGGTGGCGGAACATGGAGCTTTCTGATAATGATGCTCTTGTTTTTTGCTG
>JAHDRO010000333.1 GCA_018433265.1 Bacteroidales bacterium | reverse complement strand
TAGCGAGAGAGACATCATTCGGTTTAAGGTAGACGCTGATCCGCTTCTCTTGCTCATTGATTTTTATTAACGAAATTTTAGCCGGACTCAAAGCTCTCTGTACGAGCAGTTGTAAATTTGATGTCCAGTTTATAATATCTATGTTTTCATTTCTTAGCTCTCTTACAATTCCATGTATTCTGGAACCCTTGACTCCGACACATGCACCAACCGGGTCAATCCTTTCGTCGTAAGACTCAACAGCAACTTTAGCTCTCTCACCTGGTATTCTGACAATTTTTTTAATAGTGATAAGTCCATCGAAAATTTCAGGAACTTCCTGTTCAAAAAGCCTCTCAAGAAATACAGGAGATGTTCTGGACAAAGTAATTATAGGCTTGTTGTTTTCCATCTCAACTTTAGAAACGACTGCTCTTATAGAGTCACCTTTCCTGAAAAAGTCCGATGGTATTTGTTCTGATTTTGGCAGTAAAAGTTCATTTCCTTCTTCATCCATAACCAGAACTTCTTTTCTCCATGCCTGATAAACTTCTCCAACTATTATCTCTCCTATTCTGTCCTTATATTTGTTGTAAAGATTAGCCTTTTCGATATCCATTATTCTTCCTGAAAGATTCTGACGAAGATTGAGTATTCCTCTTCTTCCGAAACTTTCGAGTTTCACCTCTTCTGTAAATTGTTCTCCAATTTCATAGGAGTCATCAATCTTGGAAACTTCCTCAAGAGAGATTTGGGTGTTTGGATCTTCTACTACCTCAACAACCTCTCTATTTCTCCATATTTCAAAATCGCCTTTGTCAATGTTAATGATTATATCAAAATTGTCAGCAGTGCCGTACATTTTGATGAGCTGATTACGAAAAACATCTTCCAAAACGCTCATCATTGTTGGGCGGTCTATATTTTTCAACTCTTTAAATTCAGCAAATGTGCTTACTAGATTTAACCCTTCCATATAGATTTTTGCTTTTAATTATCTAAAATTTATAAATGGTTTTGTAGATTTAATGTCTGAAAACAAAATTTTTTCCTTAATCTCTTTTTTTTCACGTTTTTTTTTGCCATCAATGGCAATTGTCTGACTATAGGATATATCTATATAATTGTCAGTAGCTTCGTTAAGTATCCCTGTTATCTTATTTCCATTTTTTAGTTGTACAGAGACTTCCTTTCCCAAATATTTGAGGTACTGTGGCAATATTCTGAAAGGTTGGTCCAGACCGGCAGAAGTGACAGTGAGAGATAAATCTTCGACATCTCTGTCATATTCATCGGTAATAATCTTGGTAATATCTGTACAATTGTCTAAAGATACATCAGAGGAATAAGACTCTACAGTTACCTCTATATCATTATCCGGGCTTATGCAAACATCAACAAGAAATAATGAATTATCTTTCAAATAATTTTCAATAAGAGCAGTTATAGTTTCTTTTTTGATCATAAAAATTTTACAAAATAAGGGGACTCTCGTCCCCTTACATCTTTTCACTTAACCGCTGCAAAATTAGAAATTTTATTATTAACATCAAAATATTTTTTTATTTTCATAACTTTACACTATGAAAAAAAGTTATAAAATCATTAATGATCCTGTGCATGGTTTCATAAACATACCATCCGGATTAATTCAGGAGATTATTGAACACCCTTATTTTCAGCGACTCAGAGACATAAAACAACTCGGGATGACAAATCTTGTCTATCCAGGTGCTACTCATTCAAGACTTTTGCATGCATTGGGTGCAATGCATTTGATGAAAGAAGCAAT
>JAHDRO010000329.1 GCA_018433265.1 Bacteroidales bacterium | reverse complement strand
CATTCTGCTCCATTTTCCAGGTTGTCACCTGTAACATCAACAGTGTCAACATTTTTGAAGCCTTCTCATGAATATGCTCTTTCAATTTGTTATGGTAATGAATGGCCTTCAATAGAACTCTCTCGTCAAGAGGCTCTTAATTATCTTTCAAGGAACTCTGTAAAGCTTAAAGAAAGTGCCCCACTTGGTTATTTGAGAGTAACTTTCATGGGGCTGGGGCTTGGGTTCGTCAAAAATTTAGGTAATAGAGTGAATAATCTTTATCCCGTTAACAGGAGAATTCTCTATCCTCCAAAGTCGTCGTAGGCTATGTTTTCAGGAGGGACTCCAAGATTGTCGAGCATGTTGATAACAGCACTGTTCATCATTGGAGGGCCACACAGATAGTATTCTACATCTTCAGGTGTTTCGTGATATTTGAGATAATTGTCGTAAAGTGCCTGGTGGATAAATCCGGTAAGACCTGTCCAATTGTCTTCGGGTCTTGGCTCACTTAATGCAAGGTGAAAAGTGAAATTAGGGAATTCTCTCTCTATTTGGCGGAAATCTTCCTCGTAGAAAACTTCGCGGAGAGAACGTGCTCCATACCAGTAGCTTACCTTGCGTGTGGTCTTTTCTGTCTTGAAAAGATGGAAGATGTGAGAACGCATCGGAGCCATTCCTGCACCTCCTCCGACAAAAATTATTTCGTTCTGGGTGTCTTTTATGAAGAATTCGCCATATGGGCCGGAAATTGTAACTTTGTCTCCGGGCTTGCGTGAGAAGATGTACGATGAGCAAACGCCGGGATTGACGTTCATGAATGTTCCCTTGGTACGGTCCCAGGGTGGAGTTGCAATGCGGACATTGAGCATTATAATGTTGCCTTCGGCAGGATGATTGGCCATTGAATAGGCTCTGAAGGTATTTTCCTTGTTGACCATTTTAAGATCCCAAATCTTCATTCTGTCCCAATCTTCACGGAATTTGGGTTCTACATATATATCCTTGCTAAAATCAACTTCACATGGAGGAATATCTATTTGAATATATCCTCCTGACCTGAATTTGAGATTTTCTCCTTCCGGAAGTTTGACGATGAACTCTTTTATGAATGTAGCTACATTACGGTTGCTGATAACTTCGCACTCCCATTTCTTTATTCCGAGCACTTCCTCTGGAATTATGATCTCCAGGTCTTCCTTGACCTTGACCTGGCATCCGAGACGCCAGTTGTTTTTTTGTTGCTTGCGGGTGAAAAAACCTGTTTCTGTAGGAAGAATTTCTCCACCTCCCTTGATAACACGGCATTTGCACATGCCGCATGTGCCGCTTCCGCCGCAGGCAGACGGAAGAAAAATCTTCTCGTTGGAGAGTGTTGTAAGAAGTGAAGAACCTGGACTTACTGATAATTCTTTTTCTCCGTTTATTGTAATTTTTACCTTGCCTGAGGGGGTCAATTTGGCTTTTGCATAAAGCAACATTGCCACCAAAATCAAGGTAACGATAAGTATTGCGAGTACTGCTACAGTAATTATTGTTGTTATATCCATGATCTCTTCTCTGTTACAGTTTAATTCCCATAAAGCTCATGAATGCTATACCCATGAGTCCTACCATAATAAATGTTATTCCCAGTCCACGAAGTGGCTTTGGTACGTTTGAATATTTAAGTTTTTCGCGTATGGCTGCCAGTGAAACTATTGCAAGTGCCCAGCCAATTCCTGAACCGAGAGCATATGTAGTAGCCTGCGCAAGTGTCTCATAACCTCTTTCCTGCATGAAGAGTGATCCGCCAAGGATGGCACAGTTGACGGCAATGAGAGGAAGAAAGATTCCAAGTGAGGAGTAAAGTGCTGGTGTAAACTTTTCTACAACCATCTCTACAAGTTGTGTGATTGAGGCTACAACAGCTATAAATATGATAAAACTTAAAAAGCTGAGATCGAGACTGGCGTAATCAGGATTTAGCCACACCAGTGCTCCAGGTTTGAGTACATATTCATAAAGGAGATAGTTGACAGGTATAGTCACTACAAGAACAAATATGACTGCTATTCCAAGACCTGAGGCCGTTTTGACACTTTTTGAAACTGCCAGAAATGAACACATTCCCAGAAAGAAGGCAAAAACCATATTTTCAACGAATATGGATTTTACGAAAATATTAACTAACTCTTGCATAGTGGTATGTGTTTATTTTTCTTGTAAATCCTTGTCAAAACTTCTTTGCACCCAAATGATGAGTCCGATTAAAATCAAAGCCATCGGAGGCAGAATCATCAATCCGTTGTTGTAATAGAATCCTCCGTTGGAGGCATACCAGTTGAGGGGAATAATCTGAATGCCAAAGAGTGTTCCTGAACCGAGGAGTTCTCTTATGATTGATATAATTACGAGGATTATTCCATAGCCGGCGCCATTTGCCAGACCATCAACAAGTGAGGGTATTGGTTTATTGCCAAGTGCAAATGCTTCGATACGTCCCATGATTATGCAGTTGGTTATTATCAGACCTACAAAGACCGATAATTGTTTGCTGACATCATAGGAATAAGCTTTCAAAATCTGGTCGACAAGAATTACGAGCATTGCAACTACTACGAGCTGGACAATGATCCTGATCCGGTTTGGAATTGTGTTTCTGAGTAGTGACAGGATCAGATTGGAAAATCCTGTTACTATTGTTACTGAAATAGCCATGACTATTGCAGGTTCTACCTTGACAGTGACCGCAAGTGAAGAACATATGCCAAGTACTAGAACTGTAATTGGGTTCTTCTTAAACAGCGGGTCTATGTATATTTTATTGTCCATAGTTCAACTTATTTATTTTTGAAAAAGTCGAGATATTCACTTATACAGGTTTTGAGCATGGATTCGATAGCTCTGCTCGTGATTGTACCCCCTGAGATGGCATCTACCTGATGAGGGTTTCCTTTTTCAGCACCTCCCTTGACGACACTGATTGATATAAAATTGTCGCCTTCGAATATCTGCTTGTCTTTAAATTGTTCCTGAAATTTGGCGGTAGCAATCTCTGCTCCGAGTCCCGGTGTTTCTCCTTTGTGGTCGAATACTGCGCCATAAACAGTATTGAAATCACTTTTAAGTGCAATGTATCCCCAGATTGGTCCCCACAGCCCTGTGCCATGAAGAGGAACAATGTAGTATCTTGATGAATCGATATTGCAAATAAAGAGTGGAAGGGTTTTGCTGCCTGTTGTTATTATTGTGTCTTTGATATATTTAGCATATTCACTTTCAATATAGTTATCCTTGTTTTTTTTGAGTTTTTCTGGATCCTGGGCAAGATGAACTGCTTTGAGTATCATTTGCTTGGTCTCAATTGAGACGTTCCGCTGCTGCCTGTCCTTGAGCAGGTATGATGCCAGGGCAAGGATTACTGCTACTAATACTACCAGAACTGTGGCATAGATTATTGTGTACAGATTTTTATTTGTGTCCATTGTAATCCTCCCTATTATTTGACAATTACTGCGGCTCTTTTGAGTCTCTTCTTGATGTTGGACTGAACTACGTAGTGATCGATAAGAGGAGCGAATGTGTTCATCAACAGAATTGAAAGCATCATGCCTTCAGGGTAGCCTGGGTTGAATGCCCGTATAATAATGACAATGACTCCTATAAGAAATCCGTATATCCATTTGCCTTTTTCTGTCTGTGCACTTGTGACCGGATCTGTAGCCATGAATACGGCACCGAACGCAAATCCTCCCATTACAAGGTGATACCAGGCAGGGATATTGAGGTAGGAAGCCGGGTCCGGAGGGGCAACGGCATTGAGAAGCAGCCCTGTACAAAGTGCTCCTGCAACAGTAGATAACATGATTTTCCAACTT
>JAHDRO010000108.1 GCA_018433265.1 Bacteroidales bacterium | reverse complement strand
TTTAACCGTTTCGTACAAATAGTTGTATGCATCTTGACTACTGGGACAAAAAAACGAACCGTTTGACCCACGAAAAACGGGGTATTTTTCAACATCAATTACATGCAGCCTGGGTTCGATACAGAATATATATGTTCTGATACCATAGCGCAAACAAGAATTGACTACGTTGCTCAATTTTTTCAATCTTTTTTCAGCATCTTTTCCTCCATCAATTGTGTAAGGAGAAGAGACCAAATCCTTGAACTCGACTGTCAACCAAAGTCCGTTTACGCCTTCATGAGCTAATCTGTTCAGGTAATTATCGGGATAATAATTGACGGTATCCATCAATTCATCGCGCATCAGAGGAAGCCTTTTTATGGGGCCAAAGGCACAGCGAGAAATTCTTCTCCGTATATCCGGTGCTTTTTTAAGAGTCCCTATTTCCAAAAAAGGGCCTTTTGCTTTTAACATCTGGTCTTCCAAATAAAATATTCCTCGACGTATGCCTTCTGTATCTCCTGAACTTATTTTACAACGGAACGAATCCGTCTCTATAATAAATGATTCTTTATCTAGATCCGGCCTATGAACTGTTTCTATAACAAAACGGTTACAATTAACAGGAATATTTCCTGCTTTTAAGAATGTTTCCAAGTCGTCATACGCAGTAGCCAGCAAATCTTTTGAATCAGGAAAGTTTTTTTGAATGGCAACCCCTTTTTCTATGTTTATATAGTTACGGGCAGGAAGAGTGGTGCACCAATTGTGTTTGGTCCATAACGGAGATTTAAGGTCATCAATAAATTTCATGTACTCTTCTTTAGGCTGGGAAGGTACGGAGTCTGTCCAACTCCTCCGTAGGCCTGTATATTTTTGTATGCTTGCTAAATTATAACCGCAATGTACAAAAATCATCGAAAAGAATATAACTAAAAATCTAATTTTCATTTTTTTTATTTTTAACCAATGCCGTCCAATATATACACTACATAATTTGAAAGGATTGAATCATCGCATTACCGGGAGAAATAAACCTACAAGAAATGATATGGTTTAACCGATAATACAAAGTTACAAATCATGTTGGACGGCATTGGTTTAATTTCTAACCAGATTTATCATAAATAAATATCTAATATCCGGGATTCTGTTCCAATTCAGGATTAATATTTATTTCATAGATCGGTATAGGCAACAGTGCGGATTCCGGTTTTACAGTTCCTGTCTTATTGATT
>JAHDRO010000369.1 GCA_018433265.1 Bacteroidales bacterium | reverse complement strand
CTTTATGGATAGGGAACGAACGTTTATTTCAATCATTCCAAAAATCGATATTCTCTAACGGGAAGAAGAGACGGGCAATTCCAGACCAGCCAACCTTGACTAGATTCATGAATAAAATTGTCCAAAAGGGTTTGAGTCAGAATCTTTCAAATATCATATTATGGGGGCAATTTCTTTATACATTAAAAATGAAGTTTACAAAAGACGACCTTACATTGATTGCTGATTATAATGATGAGCCATGTAGGAGAAATCCAAATGATCCTTATTGTTTTGGAACTAAAGAGGGTCAAACTGTTCATCGAACACTTGTTTTTTCAATTATTTCAGGTGATTTGCATATTGTTGTTGCTGCATTTAAAATTAGAAAAAGAGAACATAAACTTCCTTATTTCGAGCGTGTAATTAACCGGTTTAAAGCGGACAATATAGATATTAAATACTTCTTGGTTGATCGTGGATTCTATCGAAAAGATTTATTGGAGTATTTGAAGAATTGCAAGATCTCGGTAATTACACCTGGAAGACAATGCAAAGCCACTAAACAAAAAATTATCAATTGGTTAACCGGTAAAGGCAATAGGAGCGGTATTATGTTTTTGAATTTGAAGTACGTTCGTGGTGTTGGTTGGAAGTGTTTGACCATGAATTTTATATTGTACGGAAAAGGGAATCATCAATTATCTCAAGTAAAAAGAGATTATCAATCAGGATTAATATCGCTAGAGACTGCAATGAGTCGTGTATTCCCTTTATTATTTATATTTGGTAATAAAAATGGGATTACTAAGGTCAATGGGAATGAAAAATACATTCGCGATTTATATCGTAAACGGTGGGATATTGAGATTGCTTTTCGTACCAAACATTTGATAGGTATAGGTAACTGGTTAACTAATCGTGATTCTCGTTTGTTGCGTTTCGGTTTAAAATGTTTTATCTATAATCAATGGCAGATTTCTCAATATGTCCAATCTCGGAGTAATTCTGCCGCGAATTCAATTACTTTAAAAGAATTCTGCGGTCGTCTTACAGTCAATCGAGGATTTTGGGCACTTTAGAAATCAAGTGTATTTCAAGTCTCAATGTTTAAATGGAGGTGGAAAATTTTTAATCCGGTGCGAGATACATATTCATTGATCTATATTTTAAAGGATGTTTGAAGTGAATTTGCCAATCTAACTAATTCTTCT
>JAHDRO010000248.1 GCA_018433265.1 Bacteroidales bacterium | reverse complement strand
TTTTTTTTTTTTTTATTTATCTTGTCAGACTTGGTAATCCTAAAGACCTGTCTCAAAAAAGAGGTAATACTTCAAGAGCAATAATGTATTCGTTTACAGGAGCCATGTTACCTCAAAACAAGGAGTCTGCCTATCTTCATCTTCCAACATATATTGCAGGTGTTTTATTTCATATTGGAACGTTTCTTACTCTTTTTATATTTGTCTGTCAGGTAGTATTTTCTTTTGTCGATATCACAATTCCGCAAATTGTACGGCAAATTGTGGCAGTTATTTTGATTCCTGCCATTATTTCAGGTTTTTCTGTACTTTTTAAGAGAGTCTTTAGCAAGAAGCTAAAGATAATATCTGGTCCGGATGATTATATATCAAACCTTCTGACAACTTCAGCCCAGCTTTTTACTGCAATTTGTCTTGTTTCTCCAGACTCGGCTCATGCTTACTATATAGTTATGACACTATTTTTTCTATGGCTTCCGTTTGGTAAGACCAGACATCTTCTTTATTTCTTTTTTGCAAGGTATCACCTTGGATATTTTTACGGTTGGAGGGGAACATGGTAACATTAGATAAAACTAAGAAGGATAAGGCTATAGACATTCTTCGGGCAGAGTCCGACAGTAAGTTGGTAACGCATCTTAATTCTTGTGTGCGTTGTGGTTTGTGCGCAGAGAGCTGTATGTATTATTTGGCATTGAAAGAGCCAAAATTCATGCCGTCGGTCAAAGTAAATCTGGTAAGTTCTATTTACAGAAGATATTGCACTTTTGAAGGCAAGTTGGCTCCGGCTCTTGTAAACGCAAAAGAGCTTGATGAGAATATGGCAGAAGAGATGATAGATGTGCTTTATGGAGGATGTACGATGTGTGGAAGATGTGTAAAGCATTGTTCAATAGGAGTAGATATACCGTTTTTGGTTCATAAAGGCAGAGAGATGCTTGCCACCATGGGGCTTGTTCCGTTAACTCTTCAATCTACTGTAGATGCCGCTGTAAATACCGGTAACAATATGGCAATTCCCACAGACGAATTTGTAGGTACTCTCAAGTGGCTGGAAGAGGATCTTAAAGACGAGATGCAAGATGAAAATGCAAGAATTCCTATTGATGAAGAGAATAAAGAAATTTTCTATACTCTCAATCCTAGGGAACCTAAATTTTTCCCTCTCTCTATTTCAGCTATGGCAAAGATTTTTTATGCTGCCAATTCAGAATGGACTCTATCATCCAAGTATTATGATGTGACAAATTACGGCTATTTCAGCGGCAATAACGAAGAAGCTGCAATTATTGCACGCCACCTTTATGACGAGATACACAGATTACACGGCAAAAGGTTGGTTTTGGGTGAGTGTGGTCACGGATCAAGGGCAAACAGATGGGAAGGTCCTAATTATCTCAAGAAAGAATATGATTTTGACACGATTACTGTGGTAGAACTTATTGCTGAATATATTAGGGGTGAAAAAATCAAGTTGGATAAAAGTCTTAACAAGGAAGTATTTACAATTCACGACCCATGCAATCTTGTTCGCAATGGAGGTTTAATGGAGGAGATAAGATTTGTGGTAAACAGTGCGGTAGACAATTTGGTAGAAATGACTCCATGTGGCAAAGATAACTTTTGTTGTGGAGGTGGCGGTGGAGCGCTTGCCATGAGTGAGTATAATGAAAGAAGATTAAAAATCGGTAAGATAAAAGCGGATCAAATAGCCAATACAGGAGCGAAAGTAGTGATAACACCCTGCCACAACTGTGTAGATCAACTTATGCAAATTAATCACACATACAAGCTCGGAGTCAAAATTATGACCATTTCTGAAGTTGTGGCAAATGCATTGATAATAAAACAACAATAAAATAAATGTTATGAGTAAACTTATCTATCTCGACAACTCGGCAACCAGCTTTCCAAAACCTGATGTTGTCTACGATTTCATGAACTCTTTTTACCGAACTAAAGGGGTTAGTCCCGGAAGATCAGGTTTTGATGCAGCTCTTGAGGCAGAGGATGTAGTAAATAGCACAAGAAAGATGCTCACTAAACTTTTTAATGGGGGAGCAGATCATAACCGTCTAACATTTAGCTATAACGCCACAGACTCACTCAATTTGATAATTAATGGGCTTGTAGAGAAAGGCATACACGTAGTTACTACTTTACTGGAGCATAACTCTGTACTAAGGCCTCTTTACATGCATCAACAGGCTGGAACCATAGATGTTACTTATGTTCCATTTGATCCGTTAACAGGATATGTTGATCCGGATGATATTAAGAAGGCCATTAAGGAAAACACAAAATTTGTAATTGTCACCCACTGTTCAAATGTTCTTGGAACAATCCAGCCTTTAGCAGAAATAGGTAAAATATGTAAGGACAAGGGAGTGATATTTGTCGTTGACGGTAGCCAGGGTGCTGGAGCAGTAGATTTCGATATGCAGATTTGTAATGCAGATGTTTATTGTTTCACAGGGCATAAGTGTCTTATGGGACCTACGGGAATAGGAGGTTCCTATGTGCGTGAAGGGATAGACATAAAACACACAAGAGCAGGTGGCACCGGAGTACGTTCAGCTTATCCCGGACATCTTGAGGAGTATCCATACAGACTGGAGTACGGAACTCTTAATATTCTCGGAGTAGCTGGTCTTTATGCAGGAGTTAAGTGGATAACAGAGCAGGGAATAATGACAATTCACAACAGAGAAGTTGAACTTTGGGACAAACTTCGTAGAGAACTTCAGCAGATAGAGGGCGTAACCACATATTGTGCAACGTCAAAAGTGAACAAAAACCCTGTTCTTTCGTTTAATATAAAAGGATTTGAAGCAGGAGATGTAGGAACAATGCTTGATGTAGATTATGGCATTGCAGTCAGAACAGGATTACAATGTGCTCCAAAGGTTCACCAGCATATTGGTACTGCAGATATTCATGGAACAGTACGTATGAGTGTTGGAGCCTTTAATACTGAAGAGGACATAAATGCAGCAATCTCTGCCGTGAAGGAGATTGCAGCTTTGAAGAACTGATTCACGGAAATAAAGCGGAGCTCAGTTCCGAGGGTGTGCAGAAGAAATTTTGTGCACCCTCTTTTTTGTCCAAATTAGTATTAAATATGTTACACAAGTGTAAAAATTTTTATTACATATGTGAAATTTAAAAAGCTAATCTGTTTGTAAATAATAAATATTTATATTTGTAACAGACATTACTTTAATAATCAAAATAAAGAGAAGCATGCAAAGAATTTTAGTGACAGGGGGGGCTGGATTTATTGGTTCTCATCTCTGCAAAAGGCTTCTCGCAGAGGGCAATGATGTTATATGCCTGGATAATTATTTCACAGGTAGTAAGGATAACCTCCTTTCACTTATTGGGAATCCTCATTTTGAGGTAATCAGACACGATGTAATAAACCCGTTTCATGCTGAGATTGATCAGATTTACAATCTTGCATGTCCTGCATCTCCCATTCAGTATCAATACAATCCGATTAAAACCATAAAGACCTCTGTTATGGGAGCCATAAATATGCTCGGTCTGGCAAAAAGAGTAAATGCAAAAATTCTTCAAGCTTCCACAAGTGAGATTTACGGGGATCCTACTGTTCATCCGCAACCTGAATCCTATTGGGGGAATGTAAATCCAATAGGTATCAGATCGTGTTATGATGAGGGTAAAAGGTGTGCAGAAACTCTTTTTATGGATTATCACAGACAGAACAAAGTAAGAATAAAGATTGTACGGATATTCAACACTTATGGTCCAAATATGCATCCCTGTGACGGAAGAGTTATCTCCAATTTCATCATGCAGGCCATTAAAAATGAAGATATTACCATATATGGAGATGGCTTGCAGACGAGAAGTTTTCAATATGTTGATGATTTGATTGATGGAATGATAAAAGTAATGGACACAGACGATTCCTTCATTGGGCCAATTAACATTGGGAACCCTGACGAGTTCTCGATCATTGATTTGGCAAAAAAAGTGATAAGGCTTACAGGTTCAAAATCCAGGATTGTAAAGAGAGATTTGCCGATGGACGATCCCCGTCAACGAAAGCCCGATATTACTCTGGCAAAGAATTTGTTAAACTGGGAGCCGAAGATACAGCTTGATGACGGTTTGGAAAGGACAATTGATTATTTCAGGAATAAAGTTTTTTAGAAATGGATATAAACAATCATGATTACACAATATTAATTGTGGATGATGTAGATGCAAACGTTCTTCTCCTCCGGTTGTTAATATCCAAGGCTGGTTATAAAACAATGACAGCCTTGAATGGCAGAGACGCACTCGAAGCGGTCAATAAGCAAAAGCCCGACCTAATTTTGCTCGATATAATGATGCCTGTAATGGATGGGCACGAGGTGGCGAAAAGATTAAAGGAGACACCTGAATATGCCGATATTCCAATAATCTTTTTGTCTGCTTTAAACTCTACAGAAGATGTTGTTCAAGGTTTCAGATTTGGAGCAGCAGATTACATATCCAAACCCTTTAACAAAGATGAGCTTCTCACGAGAATTAATCATCAGATCTCATTGATTGAGGCAAAGAGAATTATTCAAAGACAGACAGAGGAGCTCAGAAAGACAATAATTGGAAGAGATAAACTTTATTCAGTCATAGCACACGATCTAAGAGGTCCTATAGCATCCATAAGAATGGTAATGGAGGTACTGATTTCAGAAATAAAGCCTGAAAACATTGGAGAAGACATATATGAACTTTTGACAATGGCAAACAGACTTACTGACGACAGTTTTTCTCTTCTCGATAATCTTTTAAAGTGGACAAAGAGTCAGACGGGAAGGTTGAATACTGTTTTTCAGGATAATGTAGATGTTATGAACCTTATTAACGGCGTTGTTGAGGTTCAGAAAGGTGTAGCTGCACTCAAAAAGGTCAAAATAAACATTATTGGTTCGACAAACCGTATCGCAAGAATAGATATTGATATGGCCAAAACTTCGCTGAGAAACTTAATAAGCAATGCCATTAAGTTCAGTTACGAGAATTCTAATGTCGACATAGTTATTGAAGAGGCCGAAGATAGAGTAAATATAGCAGTACGGGATTATGGTACAGGAATAAGTCAGGACAATCAGGAAAAGCTCTTTCAGCCTGACATACATTTTACAAGTTATGGAACGGACAATGAGGAGGGATCAGGGCTCGGACTCTTGATTTGTAACGAATTTGTTAGGCGTAACGGAGGGACATTGAAGTTTACCTCAACTGAAGGAGAGGGTTCCACTTTTGTTTTTGACATACCAACTGCCACCAGTTTGGAAAAAAAATAAATATTTTATATGCAAGATAGTATCGATAATCAGAAATATCCTTTACCCGATCTCTCATATTTAAGAGAATTAACGGATGGAGACGAGGATGCTATGAAAGAGATAATTTCAATATTTCTGGATGAGGCTCCTAAGTTAATAAAAATGATGAAAGAGAGTGCTGAGGCGAAGGATCATGAAAAGCTCAAATTTGCTACTCACAAATTGATAACACAGCTAACTTATGTTGGTGTAAATTCGATTGTTCCAGAAGTCAAGCTCATAAATTCGGGAAGTGTCAATATGAAAGACTTGAATGAGAGGATAGAAAGAATCATCCTCGTGATTGAGAACAGTATAACTTATTTGAAAGGACTTATTTAAGAACATTTAAATCTGTATGAAAAAGATATTAATCATAGACGATGACAAACTCGTTCGCAAAGTGTTTAAAATGACGCTAATGAAGGAGGGATACGATGTTCTTGAGGCTGAAGATGGTCCTTCAGGATTGCAATTGATACGCTCTGAACAACCTGATTTGACTATTACAGATTATCAGATGCCCGGAATGAACGGTATAGAGGTGCTTGAAGAGATCAGAAAAAGAAAGATGAATATGCCTGTGATCATTCTTACTGCATTTGGCGATGTTGTCTTGACGATTAAGGCGATTCAACTTGGGGCTTACGATTTTCTCGAGAAGCCGGTTTCTCCGGAACTTTTAAAATCGACTGTCAGAAATGCTTTAGAATCTGTAGAGAGAAGTAAAAAACTTGTTGGAGTTATTAAAACCGACGTTTCAAGCGAGAGCATTCTGGACAATAACATTTTGGTTGGAAAAACTCCCAGGATGAAAGAGATTTTCAAAAGTATCGGGATGGTCTCCATGAACAGAGTAAATGTGCTTATTCAGGGAGAAACAGGTACGGGAAAGGAGATGATTGCAAGAATGATACACTACTCCGGAATAACTCGTTCCGAACCCTTGGTGGTTGTTAATTGCAGTGCACTTACAGAAACTTTGCTTGAAAGCGAATTGTTTGGACATGTCAAAGGGGCTTTTACAGACTCAATCAGGGACAAAAAAGGCAAGTTTGAACTAGCAGGAGAGGGGACTATTTTCCTTGATGAAATATCAGAAATATCTCTAAATACGCAGGTTAAACTTTTAAGAGTTATTCAGGAACTTGAATTTGAAAAGGTAGGAGGAGAGACTCCTATTCCAATGAGAGCAAGGATAATTACTGCAACTAATAAGAACCTTGAAAAGCTTATTGAAGAAGGTAAATTCAGGGAAGATATCTATTACAGGTTGAAAGTATTTACCATTGATATGCCGCCATTGAGGGAGAGAAAAGAGGACATAGGTGATTTGGTTATTCATTTTCTATATAAGCTTAACAAAAGATATAACAGAAATATTACCAAAATAGGTGACGGAGTCATCGAAATGCTTCAGCAACACAATTGGCCGGGTAATGTCAGAGAGCTTGAAAACACAATTCTGCAAGCCATGATTGTTTCCAAGAATGATGTGCTTGAGAAAGAGAATATTGTACTAATAAACAGATTCCAGGGGGATATTTACAAGCAGGAAGAATACAGTTTTCTTACTACATTGGCCGAATTAGAGAAGAACTACATAAAAAGAGTGCTTGAATCGGTTAACTGGAATAAATTGGAGGCATCCAGAATACTTGACATTTCAAGGCCGACCCTTAATGCCAAGATTGAGAAGTACAAGCTTATTCAGTAGTATTTTTCACATTTACTATATAGTAATCTTTCCAGCCACTTGTCACAATTTTCTTGGCTAATTCCCTAGCTTCTCGAGGAGTACTGAACTTCCCTGTACGATAATGATACAGACCGTCTTTTTCCAACGATTCTTCAATTTTAAGCTGAGGCATAGCTTTCATTAACATCCCAAAAACAGAGCCTATATCGACTTTTTTTCTCAAAGCTGCTAGTTGTACAGTATACACATTTGATTTATCGGGTTTTTGAATTCGTCTGTTGACAGATGTGGTGTCTGAACCCTTTTTAACAGTAATGGTTTCAGGAGCCGTTTCTTTAATCTTTTTGATAATAAACTGAAACGTATCAATGACATCACCATCGATATTAGGTTTAATACTGAATTTTATTTCCGGAGAGGCAACCATTTCAAGTTTTGTCATTTGAGAAGAATCTATTCCTGCAATATAATTTCCCGGCTTTAGACCAAGATAGCTGAAATATCCATCTGATTCACTCATGGTAGACTTAACAAGTACTCCATCTGCATTATAAATGTTTACAAGAATTCTTCCCTGGCCTTTTCTTCGCTCTCCGGATTGCATGTAGACATAGCCGGAGATTTCGCCTAGCACATATACGGGCACCTCTATCTTACGAAACATGTTGGGAGTTACAGTAACTTTAATGCTGGTCATTTTCATTTGCCAAGAGATGTTGTCAAATGCACTGCCATCGAGTGTTAAAATGTGGTCAGCGTAAGGTTCGAGCTCGAAAATCCTTATTGTTGTGTCTTTATCGTTCTTTTCCATACGTCCTCCATTGATATGCACTTGAAGTCCATATGCCTTAGGTTCACCTTCATCACGTTTCCCGTTGCAGTTGATATCCATAAAAGAATAAATTACCAGTCCTCCCGTCCCGACAGTTGATCTTCCGCTTGCTCCAATATATTTTGTTTTAGAATCAACGATAATACTTCCATTAGCCGATTCTGTAAAAGTTGTTTTCTGCCCTGTTCTTTGGGCAATGACTCCTGCCTGTGCAAAAGAAAAGTCATAGCGGAAGCCAAGTTCAAAATTATTATATCTTTCACTGACATTACGTTCATAGGCGAAGTTGAAATATCCTTTTTTAAAGATTTTTTTCTCGAGTCCAATTCTAGCAGTTGTAAATTTTCCCAGGTTGTAGTTATATTGAGCCTGAGGTGTAAGAATAAAATAACCGGGAAGTCGAAGAGACATTGCAAGAGAACTGAAAATAGTAGGATCTTCACCTTCACTGTATTGTGCATTAGTAGTCAGATTAGTGTTTATCCCTAACAGAGAACCGGAAAACAGCAATTCAGCCGTTGTGTATTTTGAAGTCTGTAAAAGGTATTGATTCAATCAAAGTCTGGTGTAGAGATAAAATTTTTTTAACCTTAAAGGAATAGATAAAGTCAATTGTCGTTCTTCTGTATAGCTTGTACTGACAGCTCTCTGTCCCTTTTCGTATTTTTTGTATTTCATTTCAAACTGAAT
>JAHDRO010000171.1 GCA_018433265.1 Bacteroidales bacterium | reverse complement strand
CAGACAGAAGTTGATTTAATGTTTGCTCCCTCTCATCATTGCTATTAAATCCAGAGTCATCTCTTTTCTTCCCAATTGTATCTATCTCATCGATAAATACGATACATGGAGCCTTTTCTTGTGCTTGTTTAAATAAATCTCTAACCTTTGCGGCTCCCATTCCAACGAACATTTGAACAAACTCAGAACCTGAGATTGAAAAAAACGGTACATTTGCTTCTCCAGCAACAGCTCTTGCAAGTAATGTTTTTCCTGTTCCAGGAGGTCCAACAAGCAAAACTCCTTTTGGAAGATTTGCACCTATTGATTTATATTTGCCAGGGTTATGCAAAAAATCTACAATTTCCTTTAGTGCATCTTTAGCTTCCTCTTGCCCTGCAACATCATCGAAAGTTTTACCAGTTTTTGATTCCACATATATTTTGGCATTGCTTTTACCAATGGATAAAACATCTCCTCCACCCATTCTTTTTTGCATCATTCTGCCTAATAATCTTCCAAGCATAACAAAAAATAAAATCGAAATAACCCATGAGATTATCGTAGTAAATATTGATGGAGTTGTATTAGAAACAATCTTAGTAAATTTGACACCCGAATCATATAGCCGATTAACTAGCTCCGGATCATTTATTAATCCAGTTGTATAAACAGTATCTTTATCGGTTTTCTCTTTGATGAAAATTTCCTTATCTGTTATCTCTACTTCTTCTATTTCTCCATTATCCAATTTGTCCAAAAAACTACCATAATCAATTTCCTTTACATTTGGTCCTAAAAACCTTGGCAGAACAATAGAATTCATTACTATTATAATTATTAAGGCAATTAAATAATAAAATACAATTGATCTTTTTGGATTCTTAGGCTTATTTTTTTTCTTCATATCTTCACCCTATCTTAATATCTTTATCAATTGAGTATAAGCTACATCTTTTGCCACGTCAACACTCACATCTTTATAACAGTCTTTATGGTTTACATATTGAGCAAATCCTATAAAAATACATCTTATCGCAGATTTTTTATAATATGGTGAGTTAGTCTCTGCTATAATTCCTTCCTTTTCACCTGAATTTATAATTGACGATAGTATTCTACCTGCATATTCCATGAATAAATCAATTAATTTTTCATTTTCCTCGATTAAATTATACATTGAACCAATATCTACTGCAGACAATAATATCTTCAATGTGGAAGATTTACTTTCAATATTTTCTTCTATAGTATCTAATAATCTATAAATTTTATCTTTAAAAAAAGGAATTTTTTCAACTTCAATAACAATTTTTGTCATTTCAGTATTTAGATAGTAAAGAAGAGCCATGTAAATGGCCTCTTCTTTACTATCAAAATAGTCATAGATAGTACCTTTCCCTATGTTAGCTGCTTTGGCGATTTCTGATACTTTGATATTGTATAGATTTTTACCTTGTTTTAGTAATTCTGCCAAGCCATTAAATACAGCTATCTCTTTATCGGAGTACTCATTAGATCTCATTTAGTTCCTCCTCTACTTCTGCAACTTTTCTTTTCTTGTCTCTCATAAAAATATCATACATGCATGGAACTACAAACAGAGTCAAAATTGTTGCGTAAATTAGTCCTCCTACCACTACCAATGCAAGTGGTTGTAAAACTTCTGCTCCTGTACCGGCTCCGAATGCTAAAGTAGTTAGACCCAGTATCGTAGTAATAGCTGTCATCAAAATCGGTCTCATACGTGTTTTTCCTGCCAAAACTAATGCTTCCTTCTTTTGCATGCCTCTATCTCTTAACTGATTAGTATAATCTACAAATACTATACCATTGTTTACAACTACTCCTGTCAAAACCAAGAAGCCTAACATTGCAATTAAACTAATTGGTTTGTTTGTAAAGTACAGAGCAAATAATCCTCCAGTAAATGCTAATGGTACAGTAAACATTACAATAAACGGCAACGAAAGAGATTGGAATTGTGCAACCATTATTAGATACACAAATATTAAAGCTAATATCAACATATTTGTTAGATCTTTCATCGAAGTTGTTATAAGTTCTTGTTGACCTGCAATTTGAGCTGAATACCCTTCAGGTATTTGTAACTCGCTTAATTTTTGCTCTACTTCTCTGCTCAGAATACCTATGTTATAACCTGTTTTTATATCAGCGGTAACTGAAATATATCTAGTTTGATTATCCCTATTGATGGAACTCATACCTTCTACTTCTTCTATTGTTGCTAAATCTGACAATTTAACCTTTTCTTCTGAATTTGGTATAGTCAATTCAAAATTGTCTAAATCCACTCTCGTGAAATTCTTATTCGTGCTTTCAACTACAATGACAGGGTAATCTTCTTGAATTTTTGATATATTAGTTGCTGTTTTCGGAGTAGCTATTATATCAGATATTTGAGAATAAACCTGAGCAACTGTTAATTTGTTTTCCATCGCAAGTTCTTTATTGACTGTTATCTTTATTTCCATATTTTGTTTTTCCAAGCCATTTGAAATATTAGTTACACCATCAACAGTCTTCAATAAATCCATTATGTCTTTGGAAACTTCTCTAAGTGTATCTAATTCGGTTCCTTTTATTACAATTTCCATTCCTGATCCAGCTATTGCCGAAATATCCATGTTAGATTCAGAAAGTTTGAGGTTGACTCCCATATCATTTGCAATTTTTTCAATTTCAGCTTTAACTTCACTATTTTTTATTCCGCTTTCCTGATCAAGAAGTATATATATTGAAATCTGGTTTGTGTTTTGACCAAATCCTTGTATTCCACCAAGAAATGCGCCAACACTGTCTATCCCTTCTATATTTAGTATTTCATTTATGACTGAATCTCCAAGTTCCCTTGTTTCTTCGATTGAAGACTCGCTTGGTGCCTCTAGCGTAACTAACATTTGTGGAGATTCCATTGCAGGGATAAATTCGGTTCCTTTTGAATATGCCAAAGCTCCACTTAAGACTAACAACAGTGCAACTACTACTATTACAATAGCTTTTCGTTTAAGTGCCCACTTAAGAAGTTTTTCATAAAGATTTGTAAATCTATGAAAAACTAGTGACTCTTTGCTTGCAGAATTGGATAGTATCGTAGAAGACATAGTTGGAACCAATGTCAAAGCTACTAATAAACTAGCAAACAATGAAAAAGCAATAGTTAGACCCATATCAGTGAACAGCTGTCTTGAGATTCCTTGGATAAATACAATTGGAAGAAAAACGACTGCCGTTGTTAGCGTAGAAGCTGTGATTGCGCCTGCAATCTCATTTGCCCCTATAACTGATGCTTTTACAGATGAATATCCTTCTCCTCTGAGTCTATAAATGTTTTCTATCGCTACGATAGAGTTGTCGACTAGCATTCCTACGCCAAGAGCTAGTCCAGCTAATGAAATTATATTCAAACTTATTCCACTAAAATACATTAACGCAATTGCAAATACTATACTTATTGGTATTGAAAGTGCGATAATCAAGGTTGGCCTTATATCTCTTAAGAAAATCAGCAAAACTAGTATCGCCAATAAACCACCATATAGGATATTGTCTAGCACTGAGTTAATAACAATATCTATATAAACTCCCTGGTCTAGCAATGGTGTAAAATGGATAGATGGGTCTTTTGACGATATCTCTTCCATTTTATTTCTTATTCCCTTTGCAACCTCAGAAGTCGAGTAATTGCTTTGTTTTTGCATTATTAGCATGACGGCGTCATTATTGTTTACTTTTGTATAGAGCTCATCTGAATTATTGATCATGCTAATTTCTGCAACATCGCGCAAATATATTTTCCCTATCATATCATCGCCAGTATCGAATAATAACAGATCTTTTAATTCGCTAACATCAGATAGTTTATCTCCAACTTTAACAACGTATTTCCCATTTTCATCATTTACGTATCCTGCTGGCATTGAAAAATTCTGTGCTGATAAGATTTGAGAAATCATGTTCTTTGTAATTACACCATCTAAGGAAGCTTGCTTAAATGCCTCATCTCTCGCTT
>JAHDRO010000309.1 GCA_018433265.1 Bacteroidales bacterium | reverse complement strand
GTTCGTGAAAACTGTGCGACAGAGTATTCCGGTGCAAATCCACAGGATGATGTAATGGAACGACTGTTGACTGCCCGTAGAGGTAAATAATGATAAGGAGATGTGAGATGAGTAAGAGATATTTAACAGCAGAAAGTGTATGTGCAGGCCATCCTGATAAACTGTGCGATATTATTGCTGACAATATTTTGGATGAATGCCTTAGAAAAGATAAAGCATCACGCGTAGCGTGTGAGGTTATGGCTACTAAAGGAAAAATTATCGTGGCGGGCGAGATCTCCTGCAGCGAGAAAATTGATATCAGATATATTGTAAAGAATGTGCTTAAACAACTGGGTTATAACCCTTTGAAATTTTTAATTTATGTATATGTACACAATCAAAGTCCTGATATTGCAGCAGGTGTGAATGCAGCATTGGAAGCACGAAATGGTATAAACGAACAGTATGGTTCTATCGGTGCTGGTGACCAAGGGACTATGTATGGCTATGCCACAAAAGAAACTAGAGAAATGTTACCTCTTCCCCTTGTCCTATCTCATAGGATTGTAAAAAGAATAGATGAAGCAAGAAAAGTTAAACTCATTAAAGGGATTCTTCCTGATGGGAAGGCACAGGTTACAATTGAGTATGATGGGGAGCTTCCAGTTAGAGTTAAGACCATTGTGGTGTCGGTGCAGCATGAAAAGAATAAGACCCAGGAAGATCTCAAGCAGGATATTCTAAACCATGTATTATGGCAGTGCTTTGAGGACTTTCCTTTTGATGATGAAACAGAAATCTTAATTAATCCATCTGGCCAATTTATATTAGGAGGACCTGCTGCAGATACAGGCTTAACTGGTAGAAAAATCATGGTAGATACTTATGGAGGTCTTGCTTCCCATGGTGGTGGCGCACTTAGCGGGAAAGATCCAACCAAAGTAGACCGAAGTGGTGCTTATATGGCTAGGTATATTGCTAAACATATCGTATGGTGTGGTTTTGCTGAGAAATGTGAAGTCAGCATTTCCTATGCCATCGGTAAGGTAAATCCTGTGGCTTTTTCAATAAATACATTTGGTACAGGAACTGTTTCAGATGAAGTTTTAACCCTAGCAGCTCAAGAGGTTTTCAACCTAAGGCCTGCAGCAATTATT
>JAHDRO010000234.1 GCA_018433265.1 Bacteroidales bacterium | reverse complement strand
GACGTCTTCTCAATTACAGGGCGTGGTACAGTGGCTACAGGCCGTATTGAGACCGGAGTTGTTAAAACAGGTGAAGAAGTACAAATTATTGGTCTTGGTGAAGAACCTAAAAAAACAGTTGTTACCGGAGTTGAGATGTTCCGTAAGATCCTTGACAGAGGTGAGGCTGGTGATAATGTAGGTCTTTTGCTTCGTGGTATCGACAAGAAAGAAGTTAAGAGAGGACAAGTTATTGCAAAACCTGGTACTATTACACCTCACAAGAGATTCAAGGCAGAGATTTACGTCCTTAAGAAGGATGAGGGTGGCCGTCATACTCCTTTCCACAACAAGTACCGTCCTCAATTCTTTATTCGCACAATGGACATTACAGGTGAAATTATGCTTCCTGAGGGAGTAGATATGGTGATGCCTGGAGATAATGTTACAATAACAGTAGAGCTCATCTATCCTGTAGCTATCAATCAGGGTCTTCGTTTCGCAATCCGCGAAGGTGGCCGTACAGTTGGAGCAGGTCAGGTTACAGAGATTCTCGACTGATTTAGATGTTTAAAAGTTAGTCACCTCCATGGTGGCTAACTTTATATTCAGGGGCATAGTTCAAGGGTAGAATAGCGGTCTCCAAAACCGTTGATGGGCGTTCGAATCGCTCTGCCCCTGCAATACCGGGGGTTACGATCCGGTAGAAATAACCCGGTTGAGGCAATTTGCTTCCATTGTTTCAGCCGACAATTGTTGTAAAATGAACAAAATTAAGTTGTACTTTAAGGAATCGTACACAGAACTTGTTAAAAAGGTTAGCTGGCCCACATGGTCTCAGCTTCAGAGTTCCGCTATCGTTGTAATGATTGCCTCTGTTGTCATCTCAGTCGTGGTTTTTGCGATGGATTTTGCTTTCAGAAACATTATGACTTTTATTTACAATTTGCTCTACTAAGCCTTATGAGTGAAATTACCAAAAAGTGGTATGTTGTAAGAGCTGCCGGTGGAAAGGAGAAAAAGGCAAAAGAGTACATAGAAAACGAGATCAAAAGATTGGGTCTCTCTGATTATGTGTCTCAAGTACTGATTCCTACCGAAAAGATCTATCAGGTCAAAAACGGCAAAAAGGTTAGTTCGGAAAGAATTTTCTATCCGGGATATATCCTTATTGAAGCTGCTCTTACAGGGGAGATCCAGCATATTATCAGGAACATTCCTCATGTATCAGGTTTCCTGTCTGAGAAGGCAGGTGCAGGCAAGGATAAGGAACCCGTTCCTTTGAGAATGTCTGAGGTCAACCGTATTTTAGGCCGTGTTGATGAACTCGTCGATATGGAAGAGGAAAATGTCACACCATTTATCATCGGAGAGCCTGTAAAGGTTATCGATGGTCCTTTTAACGGTTTCGACGGAACTGTTGAGGAGATCATGGAGGATAAGAAGAAGCTGAAAGTGATGGTTAAGATTTTTGGAAGGAAAACTCTTCTCGAATTAAATTTTGTTCAAGTCGTTAAAGAATAACTAATAAACATTATGGCTAAAGAAATTGCTGCTCTCATTAAATTGCAGATCAAAGGCGGTGCAGCTAATCCTTCACCTCCTGTAGGGCCGGCACTCGGCTCCAAGGGTGTAAACATAATGGATTTTTGCAAGCAGTTCAATGCTCGCACTCAGGACAAGGCAGGCAAGGTGTTGCCTGTAATAATTACGGTTTACAGCGATAAATCTTTTACGTTTATCGTTAAACAACCTCCTGTTGCCGTTCAGTTGAAAGAAGCTGCCAAAATTCAATCAGGTTCTGCCGAACCTAACCGTAAAAAGGTTGGCTCAGTGACCTGGGAACAGGTTCGTGCTATTGCCACCGACAAGATGCCCGACATGAATGCTCACACTCTCAAGTCAGCTATGACTATGGTCGCCGGTACTGCAAGAAGTATGGGTATCACTGTTACCGGAGATTTTCCGGAAGATGTTAAATAAAAAAACTGCGAAAATGAGTAAGCTAACAAAAAAACAAAAAGAAGCATATGCTAAAGTTGACTCTACCAAGCAGTATAAGTTGGCAGACGCATGCAGTCTTGTAAAAGAGGTGTCCTTTACCAAATTTGATGCCTCCGTCGACATAGCCATTCGCCTTGGAGTTGACCCACGTAAAGCGAACCAGATGGTACGCGGTGTTGTTACACTCCCTCACGGAACAGGTAAAAATGTTCGTGTTCTGGTGCTTTGTACTCCTGACAAGGAGAATGAGGCAAAAGAGGCAGGTGCTGACTATGTTGGTCTGGATGAGTATATCGATAAGATAAAGGGTGGATGGACTGATGTAGATGTCATTATATGTACTCCATCTGTGATGGCCAAGATTGGTCCTATTGGCCGTATTCTTGGTCCACGCGGTCTGATGCCTAACCCAAAAACAGGCACAGTTACCATGGATGTAGGAAATGCTGTTAAAGAGGTAAAGTCTGGTAAAATAGACTTTAAGGTTGATAAACAGGGTATAGTGCATGCCAGTATAGGCAAGGTCTCTTTCCCTGCCGAGAAATTGACTGAAAACGCTCTCGAATTCATCAAAACAGTCATTAAGTTGAAACCACAGGCTTTGAAGGGAACTTATATAAAGAGTATCTATATATCATCCACCATGAGCCCTGGAATATGTGTCGATATTAAGTCAATAGGTGCTGCTGAATAATTAAATTGCTTATGAGAAAAGAAGAGAAAATACAGATTATTGAGAACCTGGCAGCGCAGTTAAATCAAACTCCAAATTTTTATTTGACTGACATATCAGGACTGAATGCTGAAACTATAACTAAGCTACGCCGTGCGTGTTTCGAAAAGAAGATAAAACTTGTTGTCGTTAAAAACACCTTGCTGCGTAAAACTTTGGAACAAAAAGGCATAAACGAGGCTGAAAAGCTTTTTCCTGTCCTTGAAGGTCCTTCTGCAGTAATGTTTACAGAAGAAGTAAATGCTCCTGCCAAACTTATCAGGGATTTTGGCAGCCAATACGGTAAGCCTGTGCTTAAAGCAGCCCTGGTTGAAGATTGTGCATATGTCGGTGCAAACCAGCTTGACGCACTTATTGCAATTAAGTCACGCGAAGAGCTTATCGGTGATATTATCGGTCTGCTTCAATCACCTGTCAAAAATGTTATTTCTGCACTTCAATCAAATGCGGGAGGTAAAGTTGCAGGTATTGTGAAGACCTTATCAGAAAAAGAATAATAAAAATTAAATAAACTTAATAATTAAATCAATTATGGCAGATATCAAAAAATTTGCAGAAGAATTAGTTAACCTGTCTGTAAAAGAGGTGCAAGAACTTGCAAAAGTCCTTAAAGAAGAATATGGTATTGAACCTGCTGCAGCTGTTGCTGTTGCTGCTCCTGCAGCCGGTGGTGCTGCTCCTGCCGGAGAGGCTGAGCAGACTCAGTTTGACGTTATCCTTACTTCAGCCGGTCAGACTAAACTTCAGCTGATTAAAGTCGTTAAGGAGATTACAGGTCTTGGACTTAAAGAGGCCAAGGATCTTGTTGATGCCGCTCCTAAAGCAATAAAGGAAAAAATTTCAAAAGCTGAAGCTGAACAGGTTAAGGCACAAATTGAAGAGGCCGGCGGAGAAGTTGAAATTAAATAACTCCAAAATCCCCCATTAATCGGGTACAATAGCAGGTTTAGAGCCACATATCGGCTCTAAGCCTTTTTGTCGTTATTTCACTATATTTTCAACCAATCCATATACAATGTCGCAAAAAACAAATAATCAGCGGATTTCATTCGCGACTTCAAAAGTCCTGCTCGACTATCCAGATTTCCTCGAGGTTCAGTTGAAGTCTTTCAAAGACTTCTTCCAACTTGAAACTACGCCTGAAAATCGTAAGAATGAAGGCTTATTCAAGGTTTTCCAGGAAATTTTTCCTATCACTGATACTCGTAATAATTTTGTACTTGAGTTTATTGACTATTTTATTGACCCTCCACGTTATTCAATAGAGGAGTGTCTCGACAGAGGTCTGACATACAGCGTACCTCTTAAGGCTAAACTCAAGCTTTACTGTACCGATCCTGAGCATGAGGATTTTGATACGGTTATTCAGGATGTCTATCTGGGAACTATTCCTTACATGACTCCAAGGGGTACTTTTGTCATCAACGGTTCTGAAAGAATTGTTGTGTCTCAGTTGCACAGATCCCCTGGCGTATTTTTCGGCCAGAGCCTTCACGCAAACGGAACAAAACTTTATTCCGCAAGGATTATTCCTTTCAAGGGTTCATGGATAGAGTTTGCTACTGATATCAATAATGTCATGTATGCTTACATCGACAGAAAGAAAAAATTACCTGTAACTACTTTGCTAAGAGCAATAGGGTATGAGAGTGATAAGGATATACTCGACATATTCGGTCTCGCAAATGAGGTCAAGGTTACAAAAGCAAATTTAAAGAAGTGTGTCGGCAGCAAACTGGCTGCCAGAGTTTTAAAAACATGGAACGAAGATTTCGTTGATGAAGATACCGGTGAAGTGGTTTATATTG
>JAHDRO010000161.1 GCA_018433265.1 Bacteroidales bacterium | reverse complement strand
TATGAGCAGACTGGAGAGACTGTATAAAGAGCGTGAGAATCAGAAGAATGATTACTATGTTAAAAATCTGGTCAACCATTTTCTTACTGGAGAAGCTTCGCCAGGAATTGAGATGGAGTATACTTTGATGCAACAGATAGTACCTGCTATTACTGTTGATCAGATAAATACATATGCAAAATCACTACCGACAAGAGAAAATGTGGTAATGCTTGTAATGATGCCTCAGAAAGAAGGGCTAAAAGTACCAACTAAAGAAGAGATTATATCTCTTTATGAAAGTGCTCTCAATGACAAGCTTGAACCATATACAGAGACTGTTTCCAATGAGCCTCTTGTTGCTGTAACTCCAAAAGCAGGAAAAGTTGTTAAGGAAACCCGCGAACCGATCACTGATGCCCTTGTTTGGACACTTTCCAATGGAGCTACTGTGGTAATTAAAAAAACTGATTTCAAGGAAGATCAGATTTTGTTCACTGCTACAAGTCGTGGAGGATTTTCACTAACTAATCCCGAAGATGTAGTAATTACAAAAGTCCTTGATGATATAGCAACTTTAGGAGGACTTGGAAAATTCAATGCAATAGATTTAAAGAAGAATCTTGCAGGTAAAAATGTATCTATCAACCCTTCTATTGGAATAAATAACGAACAGCTGAGTGGATTTTCTTCTCCAAAGGATCTAGAAACATTCATGCAATTAATTTATCTTTCATTTACTGACGTCAGAAAAGATGATGAAGCTTTTGATTCATATATTGCACGAATGAGAGCTCAGTTAATTAATATGGAATCTCTTCCTATGATTGCTTTCCAAGATTCTCTCTCTAAGACTCTCTTCAATAACAACCCATACGTAAACAGGTTAACATCAAAGATGTTAGACCAGATTAATTATGACAGAGCCTTACAGATTATCAAAGAGCGTTTTGCAAATGCCGCTGATTTTACCTTTGTATTTGTTGGTAACATCGATCCTGCCACAGTTAAACCACTGGTTGAAACATACATTGGATCTTTGCCTGCAAACAAGGCCAAAAAAGAAGACTGGAAGAACCTGAACAATGTCCCTGTTAGGGGAGTCATTTCAAAACAATTTGACAAAGAGATGCAGACTCCTAAATCAACTGTCTACAAGATCTACTCAGGCAAGATACCATATACTGTTGAAAACAAAATTATGGCAGACATTACCAAACAAATCTTCGATCAGGTATTTACCAGGACCATTAGGGAAGATGAAGGTGGTACTTATGGCGTTGGTGTAAGCATGAGTGTTACATATTATCCCGAAGATTACTTTGTGTTTCTCTATGGCTTTGATACAGACGTAGCCATCAAAGACAGACTAATTGCAAGAGCACAGAAAGAGATAGAAAATGTTATGAAGAACGGCGTCGAAAAGACAGATTTTGCCAAGGTAATTGAGTATATGCAGAAAAATTATACTCAAAATCTCAGAGAAAATAATTATTGGCTCTCTGTTCTTACAAACCGCTATTTCTTAGGCAAGGATATGCACTCAACTTTTGAGGCAACTCTCAAAAGCATGACTCCTGAGAAGATTGATAACTTCATCAAGACTGCACTTACACAAGGAAATGAAGTCGAGATAATAATGAATGGTTTTAAGAAATAGTATGAATTATTCTCCGATTATTGCTATTGAGAATATACTTGTTTCACCAAAAATCATAACAGAATATTTCTGCTGTGATTATTCCAAATGCCACGGAGCTTGTTGT
Organism: Bacteroidales bacterium; assembly: GCA_018433265.1. The sequence goes on along the minus strand of JAHDRO010000161.1, from coordinate 2,393 downwards.
ATAATTGGCGATAGTGGAGCTCCACTTGAAAAGAACGAGTGTAGTATTCTTGCCGGAGAATTTCAACAATTTTCAAAATACCTGACTGTGGAAGGGATCCGCTCTGTTAAGGAGCAGGGTCCCTTTGTTATTGATGCTGACGGAGATGCTGTTACCCCATTGGTAAATGGAGAAGAGTGTGCGTACAGTTGGTTTGACAAAGACAACAACTGTTTGTGTGGTATTGAAAAAGCTTTTGATGCACAATGCTGCTCCATGAAAAAACCCATATCCTGCTGGCTTTATCCTATAAGAGTGTCAAAACTGTCCAATGGTATGACTGCCTTAAATCTACATGAGTGGTACCTTTGTATGGATGCCTTCGTTAAAGGGAAAAGAGAAGGAATCCCTGTCTATAAGTTTTTAAGAGACCCTCTTATTTTTGCATTTGGCAAAGATTTTTATAAGCAACTCGAAGAAGCAGCTTTGAGATTATTTTAGTAAAGCCTTTCCCCGACATATTTGGCAAGCGTTACAAGATCTCTTTTATAAGAAGATTCCTCAAGAAAAGAAAGTGCTTTTTCTGCTCTCTGACAGTATTTTAACAGTTCCTGTTGAGCTAAATAGATTCCCGAGTATTTCTCAACAATTCTAAATGCCTCCTGAACAAGTCTATTATCATTAGTTTTCCTGTCTCTCAACATACGCTTCAATCTGATCTTTTCATCCTCAGCTGCTAAATCAAGAGCCGAAATCAACGGCAATGTGAGCTTTCTTTCAACAATATCCCCGCCTGCGGGTTTTCCTGTATTCAAAGAGGGCATATAATCAAAAATGTCATCCCTGATTTGGAAAGCTATCCCAAGATTTTCCGCAAACATTTCCATATTCATCAGCACCTCCTCCTTATCACAAACAGTAGCCACTGAACTTTTGACAGCTCCTATAAAAAGGCTCGCTGTTTTACTGTAAATAATGTTAAAGTAGTCGGATTTGCTCGTATCGAGAGAACTTGCCTTCTGCATCTGAAACAACTCCCCTTCAGACAAGTTGACAACGGCATTGGTATAAAATTCCATAATTTGGCGATCAAAAAGATTTACCAAAATAGTCATTGCCTTTGAAAGCCAGTAATCACCCGTTAAAACTGAAGCTGCAGGAGTATATTCTGCTTGAACAGTCTTTACACCTCTTCTCCTGTCAGACTTGTCGGCAACATCATCATGAAGCAGCGTTGCTGTATGTATCAGTTCAGCTACTGCTACGCATGAAATTGTCCTGTCATTTACTGTACCACCACAAGCTTTAGCCGAAAGAATACCTAAAATTGGTCTTAATTGCTTGCCGCTGTTTTGGAGTTGATAAGTATTAATGGCATTCAGCAAGGAACTTCTGCTGTTTAGGCTATCCTCCATAAGTGCCCTGTATCTGTGAAATTCTTCACCGATATCACTTATAATATCGAAACTCTCCATTTTATATTTTTAACAAAGAGACATGTAACTATACTCATTATAATCCAACAAATAAGCCGCCTTCAGTAATGCTGAGGCGGCCACTTGAAAAAACTTCTTTTCGAATGCATGTTAATAATCAGAACAGGAAAGCGATAGAAAGTTGAAATCCCTGAAGAGTCGCGTCTTTATAAGTTTCTGACTGATCCCATTCATCTCCTGCATTTTCTAGCTTTCCAAGGCCCCAATTATACTTACCCATAATCTGGAGCTTCCAGATATCGATACCTACTCCTACTCCGACTCCATAGTCAAACCTGTTTATTTCATCTACAGGCTGATCCTCAAGCCTGACATTATTGTCAATCATATAGGAGACAAATGGGCTTGCAACTATAAATGGCCTGAAAAAAAGCATGTCAGTTCCTAATTGGATGTTGACAGGAAGAGTAAGATAATCTAGATTAATCTCATTTCCATTGTCAGAGGCAGATTTAACTGTAGAGTACAAAAGCTCAGGCTGAATGGCTAAACCAATAACGGGAATTTTAATCTGAAGAGCTACTCCTAATTGATAGCCGGTTTGATTCTTCCAAGTTTTCTCTACATCCGAAGAGAGATTGGAGATGTTTGTAAAGTTAAGCCCTCCCTTAATCCCAAATCTGGTCTGCGAATAAGACAGTGTGCTAAATAACAGCACACTTATCAACAGCACAAATACCTTTTTCATGTAAAATTTACATCAATGCATTTAGTTTAGCAACTATTGCTGATTTGGTGGTTGCTCCAACAATTTTATCCTTTACCTCACCATTTTTGAAAAACAGAATAGTCGGAATATTGCGAATCCCATATTTCAATGGTACATCAGAACTAGAATCTACATCACATTTAGTAATAACCGCCTTTCCCTCGTATTCGGCAGCAAGTTCGTCGACAATATGTGAAACCATACGGCAT
>JAHDRO010000277.1 GCA_018433265.1 Bacteroidales bacterium | reverse complement strand
TTTCGGGATCAATTTCTAAAAAAATAAAAAATGAAGGGATAGTTTCTTCTTTGATTAGATTTTCATAAGCTTTGACAACAGCTTTCTGAAAATAAGGGGATCTGAAATATCTGTTATTTACAAAGAAATACTGATTCCCGGGAGTTTTTCTCGAATCTTCGGGTTTTCCTGTAAAACCACTTATTTTGACAATTGGACTTTCGAGATGGATGTGTACTAACTCTTTGCCCATCTCTTTTCCTGCTATGTCAAGAATTCTTTTTTTAAGGTTGGCTGGGGAGAGGTGGAATATTTCAATGTCATTATGTACGAGCCTGAGAGAAAGATCGGGTCTTGTGAATGCTACTCTTGAAAATTCCTGGACTATTTGACGGAATTCGGTTGCATCGGATTTTAGAAATTTCCTTCTTGCCGGAACATTGTAAAAGAGATTTCTTACAATAAAATTACTTCCTTTTGGTGTAGAGATTTCTTTTTCTGATATCAGTGAAGATTCGGCAAATTTAATTTCACATCCTATTTCGTCTGATTCTCTTCTTGTTCTCAAGGTGACTTCAGAAACAGCTGCCACTGATGCAAGTGCTTCACCCCTGAATCCATATGTATTTAAATGATTGAGATCTTCAATGGTTTCAATTTTGGATGTGGCATGCCTTTGAAAGGCTATCTTAGCTTCTTCACGCGACATTCCTGAACCATTGTCGGTGACTTGAATAAGAGTCCGCCCTGAATCCTTGATAATAACTTGGATAGAATCTGCTCCGGCATCCACTGCGTTCTCAAGCATCTCCTTAACTACAGAAGCAGGCCTTTGAACTACCTCTCCAGCAGCGATGAGATTTGTAATGTGGCCGGGAAGAATGTGTATCATTATTTGGAAGAGGTAAGTATAAACCCGAATCCATCTGCCAAATAAAATGCTATTGCAAACAATATGACAAGAGAAATCAAAATAATCAATCTTGTAGCAAGCACTTTCCCTGGAGCCTTTTTGTTTTTATAAACATCATTACGCATATGAGTGCGAATGTACTTGCCTGGTATATACTTGTCATCCTTGCTCTTTCCCTTTTCTTCGTTCAGCTGTGCATATCTTTCCTCCATCGCCTCTTTTTTAGGGTCGTAGTATTGAGGTTCATAGTGAAATACCTTATGTGATGTAGGTCTAAAAAAGTTAAAAGAAAAGCCCATGTTAAATATTCTCCTTTAATGAAGGTTTCGACTGCAAAGATAACAATTTAAGTAGGAAAATTATTATATCTTTACATTATGGCTGTGAGAATTGGAAATGGATTTGACGTTCATCGCCTGAATAACGGACTTCCATTGTGGATTTGCGGTGTCAGGATTGAACATTCAAAGGGATGTATTGCTCATTCAGATGGCGATACTCCTATTCATGCTCTTTGTGACGCGTTGTTAGGCTCTCTTGCTCTTGGCGATATAGGCAAATATTTTCCTGACACTTCTGACGAATTTAAGAATATTGACAGCAAGATATTGCTCCACAGAGTATATGAAATGGTCAAAACTTCTGGATACTCGCTGGTTAATGCCGATATTACAATTCTTTTACAACGGCCCAAGTTGGCAAATTACATTTCTCTTATGAGAGAGACTCTGGCGGGAGTTATGGAGATCGATTCTTCCATCATTTCCATCAAGGCAACTACAACTGAAGAGTTGGGATTTATTGGCAAGGAAGAGGGAATTGCAGCTTTTGCATCGGTAATTGTTGAAAAATTGGTTTAACACTATTTTTTGAACAATTTGTATCGTCATTTTTTTGTATTACTTTTGCACCTCAATTGAGCGGCGCGATAGCTCAGCCGGTTAGAGCGCATGATTCATAATCATGAGGTCCCCAGTTCAATCCTGGGTCGCGCTACTTAAAAATCAAGCACTTACAAGTTAGTTCTGTAAGTGCTTTTTGTTTTTCGCACATGTTTCGCAAATGAATTTGAGAATTTCCCAAAGTAAAAAGAATCTTTTTCATAAGTTAATTTATTATATGTTAGCAATTTGATATAACAGATATGTAATTTAGGGGTTTATAAACAAAATTAAAGATTAACTCTATAATCTGCCTTTTGCGCTAATAGATCATCGTGAGTTACTATAATGCAAATCCTGTTTTTCTTTTCATCTTCAATAATCTTCCATAGCAAAGAGGTGCTTTTCCTGTCCATATTGTTTGTTGGTTCATCAAGCAGGAGAACCGACGGGTTCTTAAATAGTGCCCTGCATAATCCGACCAACTGTCTCTGACCTCCGGAGAGGTTTATCCCATCTTCACCCACTCTGGTTAAATATGATAGAGGTAAACTGTTAAAATATTCCGACATTCCCAGCTTCTCGCATAGTTCAATTGCTTTTTTAAAATTCTCTTCTGTTGCTTCCAGACAAATATTTTCAATTAAGGTGGCATTGAACAGTTTGATATTTTGAGGCATTAGCCCAACCTGTGCCCTCCATTGGTTTAAACTAAATTGACTTATAGATTTGTTGTTTGCCAAAATATCTCCAGCCTCCAACCAATATAGTCTCAGAATAAGACTTAGTAAAGTGCTTTTCCCACAACCAATATCTCCAACAATAGCAAGTGTCTCGCCTTTTTTTGCGAGGAAGTTTAAATTCTTTAACACCAAAGGACGACCAACATACCTAAAAGAGGCATTTTTTACCTCCAATGAGTCTACTGACGATAGATCATCGGATATAATTTTTTCTGTACTGCTTGAGGTTGTCTCATTAGTTACAGCATCTTCTTCTCCTTCTATGCTAACAAACTCATATAAACGATTGTATGCCACCTTAGCCTCCTGATAGGTAAAATAGGCACCCATAAGAGATGACATTGAACCAAGAAGGGTGCTGCTAAAAGCCATTATTGCCATTAGCTCCCCAAGAGTAATTTTATCCGAAATAACGCCATAAGACCCAATGGAAATTACAGAAATAATTAATATAACGGCAATGTTCTGTGCCCATAGCCCTATCTTGTTATTGAGGATAGTCAAATCAAATATTGAGTTTTGGAAAATGGAGTAGATTCCTTTTCCACTACTTGAAAAGACATTTTCTCTGCTATATGATTTTATTACATCAATTCCCTGAACAGAGTTGGAATTGCAAACATTTTTTGGACAAAAGGATAAGCAACATTTAATAAATTAATTTTTGATTTATAAAAATTATCCCAGAATTCATCAATAGTAAGGTTGTTGAGGGTAGA
>JAHDRO010000304.1 GCA_018433265.1 Bacteroidales bacterium | reverse complement strand
TGGATACAAGGTAGACGCTATTGATTATCTTCTTAAGCCTGTAAGTTATCCTGACTTTCTGAAGGCCGCTCTGAAGGCTCAAAAACTATTTGAGATAAGTCATCAGAACAAAGAAGAATCAGACAACAATCCAGGCCTATTTATTAAAAGTGATTATAGAATGTTTAGAGTTGATCCGGAGGATATTACATTTATTGAAGGCGAAAAAGATTATGTCAAGATCCATACTACGAGTGGTGAAAGTATTATGGCTCTCATGAGCATGAAATCAATTGAAGAACAACTTGATCATAATATCTTTATAAGAGTTCACCGTTCCTTCATAGTCAATCTCCTCAAGATCAAATGTATTGAAAGAAACAGAATTATGATAGGAGAAAATTCAATACCCATCTCCGACTCCTACAAAAAAGAGTTAATGGACAAAATCAATTTAAGAATCCTGACAAAATAAACTTATTCTAAAATAACCTTAAACCTTATGAAAAAACTTTGGCTTCTCTCTTTGATCCTCATTTTTTTAACCGCCTGCCAGAAAGAGGATGATTCATTGCAACTTTCTACAGACACCATTAACGTCTCATCAGACATCTATACAGCGCAAATTACCATCTCTACCAATCAATCCTGGTCGATAACCGGAGGAGACGGATGGGCCAGCTGTTCTCCAAGTTCAGGATCAGGCACAACTACAGTCACCCTTACTATCGACAAAAATACAAATACATCTTCCAGGAACACAAGTCTGACAGTCATAGCCGGTTCAAAAACGCAAACCATACAAATTGCTCAGAAACAGAAGGATGCACTTATCCTTACAAAGAACCTGGAGGCGTTTCCAAACTCAGGAGGAAGCTCTACAATAGAACTCAAAAGTAATATTTCATATAACGTAACAGTGCCTGTAACAGCCAGTTGGCTAACACTCACACAGACCAAGGCAATGTCAACCTATGAATACTCCTTGCAGGTAAGTCAAAATCAAACACTTTCAAGTCGTTCTGCTAAGATTGTATTCAAAGACAAGGCCTCTAATCTGAGTGACACACTTGTTGTGTTCCAGGATGGGCCAGATCAAATATCCCTGACTACAAAAAATTATTATATCTCCAAAGAAGGCGCTACAATTAATGTTGACCTCACATATAATGTAGATTATGAAATGTCTCTCAACAGTGGAGTTGACTGGGTTTCCACTGTTCCTGATTCCAAAACAACCTCTACAAAATCATATTCATTTATTATTGCCCGAAATAACAGTGGGACAGACAGATTTGCAAACATAATCTTTACTCAGAAAAATGCTCCTCAGGGCAAAAAGGCTATTGCAGATACTGTAATAATTAAACAGTCATCCTTTGATGGTACTTATATCTATCTCAACGGAAATAATACTCTTGCTTCTCAATTACCCACAAGCGGATTAACCTCAATCCAAAACCTTAAGATAGAGGGTAAAATGAAAAGTTCTGATTTTGCCACAATAAGGAACAGCATAGTCAACCTTAAAAATTTAGATATTAAGGATCTGATGCTTGATGGTGATTCAATTCCATCAGAAGCTCTTATGATGACTACACCTGTTTCAATTTTGGAATCTATTATCTTTCCTGAAAATCTTGAAAAAATAGGAAAATCGGCTTTTAACAGCTGCGTATTTCTTAAAAGTATTACACTCCCGGCATCTGTCAAGTCAATTGGATCAATGGCTTTTTATGGGTGTGCCTCTCTGGCGACAGTTACATCAAATATTACAAACGTTTTTGAAGTCAGCACTAATGTTTTTTCCGGAATCAATCCTACAGCAATCCTATATGTACCATCTGGTAAACTGAACTCCTACCAGACTACAAAAGGCTGGGGATATGACTTTTTCAAATATATATGCGAGATTGGAACAAACCCTCAGGAGTATCTTCGCCTCGATAAATATACACAAAACTCCACCGGCTTAGGGGGTAAATTCTCTGTCAATATAACAGCTACGGCAAACTGGAGCGTTGAGAAAAAACCTTCGTGGGTGACTCTTAGTTCAAACTCTGGCAATGGTGGAACATCTATTCTTGAAATTACTGTCCTTCCATATACCGGAACAACTATAAGACAGGATTCTCTTATTCTCAAATTAAACAACAGTTCGGTAAGAGCAATACTCAAGATAAGAGAATCTGGGATTCAATATAATGATGGAGATGTTGTTACATTACAAAGAGCCACTACAGGTGCCGGAGTAGACATAGTAATTCTTGGCGATGGTTTTGATTTTGATGACATCGTTTCTGGCAAGTTTGAGTCAAAACTGCGGGAAGCCTACTCACACTTTTTCAACATTGAACCTTACAAAAGCTATCAGGAATATTTTAATGTATATATGGTTTATGCCTATTCTCCAGAGAGTGGAATTACTGATTTAGATAAGACGGTGAATACTACTTTCGGGACAAGATATACCAAGGCCAAACCTTCAACAAGCATGGAGGGTAATTATAACACTGCTTTTACCTATGCCGCCAATGCTCCTATATCCAATCTTTCAAAAACATTGATTATCATGGTAGCCAACAGCACAAGATATGGCGGCACATGTGTAATATATTCAGACGGCAAAGCGATAGCCATGTGTCCGACCTCTAATTCAAGCTATCCTTATGATTTCAGAGGAGTAGTACAACATGAAGCCGGTGGACATGGTTTTGGCAAACTGGCAGACGAATACGTAAACTACTCCGAAACAATAAATACTGAAAATATAAATAAAATTAGACAGTGGCAAGGATATGGGCAATATATGAATGTCGATCTGACAAGCAATTTGACAAATATTCTCTGGAAACATTTCATAGGTATTCAGAAATACGCTGCTGTCGGAGCCTATGAGGGAGCATTCTACTACTCAAAAGGGGTCTGGAGACCTGAAAGTACAAGTGTTATGATTAACAATATCAAATACTACAATGGCCCAAGCCGCGAGCAAATTGTCAAACGAATAAAAACATATGCCGGCATGGTTTATTCTTTTGAAGAATTCATGGCAAAAGATATTATTGATAATACTCCGGCAACAAAAGCTCAGGGTATGTACATAGATCCTTCGATGTTGCTTGCCCCTCCTATTTTAATACCTTGATAAATCATCTTATTATTTAACAGTTAATACTATGAGCATATTAAAATTCAACTTAAATAAAATAGCAGTAACCATTATGTGTGTTACAGCTTTTTGCTCCTGCTCCAAGAAATTGACATTCAGTGAAAATGAGATGCAACTAATCGGACTTGATTCAACTGCCGGCATAATGCCGATATATACAGTAGATGATCCGGCCGATACGGTTATCTTGAATGCTGTTTCATCTGATCTCTCAGTCAAGGACATGAAAAGTGACTACTATAAGATCCTCAAAAAGAGATTGCTGGCCACGGTACAAGACAGTGCCAATCCGGGAGTAGGAATAGCTGCTCCGCAAGTTGGTGTTAGTAAAAGACTTGTCGCTGTACAAAGATTCGACAAACCGGGAGAACCGTTTGAATTATACTCCAACATAAAGTTGGTCAGTCTCTCTCAAGACAAAGCATGGGGTTGGGAAGGTTGCCTGTCAGTACCCGGGAAGCGTGATACTGTACTACGCTCAAAAAGTGTGGTAATCTCGTACATCGATGACAAGGATTTAAAAGAGAAAAAGGATACTGTTGAAGGCTATACTGCGGTTATTTTTCAGCATGAGGTAGATCATCTTGACGGGATACTTTATACCGAAAGGAAGAAGCTCTGACCATTCTGTCACGCCCGTTCAGGTCTTTCTTCAACTCAATATTTTCATAGCCGAGCGACTGAAGTAGCTGCATAGTTTCACGGCCAAAAGCTTCATTGATCTCAAAATAGATCTTTCCTGAAGTTTTGAGCAGCTTCCTGCCTCTTTCTGCTATTACTCTGTAAAAAAGGAGAGGATCTTCATCACTTACAAAAAGTGCATTTGATGGTTCAAATTCCAGAACATTCCTGTGCATGAGCTGTTTCTCAGATTGCCTGACATAAGGAGGATTACTCACAATGATATCGAGAGAAGACTCTTGAATATGATTTTTCAATGGCATATAACCAAGAAGATCATACTGAAAAATATCTACCCTCGGCCATTTTGCTTCACTCAGAACTGTTCTGCAATTGAACTTGGACACCTCAATTGCTTTGTCAGAAATATCACACATGCAAACTTTTGCATTAGTGAATAAATTGGCCAATGTAATCCCTATGCAGCCTGAACCACATCCTGCATCCAGAATTGCAAACTCTTCCCTTATTTCTGTATAATCGCTGTCTTCAACTATCCACCTAACTAACTCTTCAGTTTCAGGCCTTGGAATCAAAACACCGTCTTCAACATGAAACCTTAATCCTGAAAACTCACAAAAACCCAAAACATACTGAAGAGGGCGTGCCATGGCCAGTTCATCGGCAGCTCTATAAAGTTCGGGAAGTTTCTCGGAAGAAATTAAACCACCAGGGTCTATTATATGCTCATAGTGACTAATGCCACAAAAGTGACAAAGAAGTCTGACGGCCATGGCACGCCTCTCTTGCAATACATAGAGATCCGACAGCCTGAGATCAAGATAATCAATATATTCGGAATAAGTCATCTGTATAACCTACCCAAGTAATTTCGAAATAAAATTACTTAACGTCATCCCTGCAGCCTTTATCTCCTGAGGGACCAAACTCATCTCGGTCATCCCCGGGACAGTATTTATCTCAAGGAAAAAAATCTCATCCCCTCTGACTAT
>JAHDRO010000070.1 GCA_018433265.1 Bacteroidales bacterium | reverse complement strand
GTATCTCCTTGATGGGTTTGTTTGTAACAGATATAGTTATTTTTCCATCCTGTAGAACAAAACCCTTATCCGTTGACACTCCGGCCAACAGACGACTGACAAAAAATGTCAGAATTATTAGAATAATTGAAGTTTTTTGTATCATAGCTATTAGTTTAGTGAATATTGTCTGCATCAATTTGTCTTAATGTGATAACATTTTTATTTATGGAATATTCCACACCCATGGTTGATTTTAATGCTCTCATTACCTGCTCGATGGTTTCATTACTAAGAGAAGCTGAAATTCTTTTATTTTGAAATTCACACCCATTTTCAATTATTACAACATTGTATCTCTTTTCAAGTCTTTCAATAAATTCATCCATTTTCATGGAACGAATTACCCAGATATTGTCTTTCCATGACGAATACAATTCTGCGTTAGTTACATTTTTAACTTTATCAAACTCCCTGTTTATAGAATTGTAGCATACTGATTGATTCGGTCTGAGAATTTGATCTCCTCCATATTTGCTGGAAATGAGCACAGTACCCGTTATCAAAGTAGTTGTAACATTTTGCCTATAAGATTCAATATTAAATGATGTGCCTTTAGCTTCAACACATACATTGTTGGCGAAAACCTTAAATGGTAACTGTCTGTTTTTGGCAACTTCAAAATATGCCTCCCCATCCAGCGTTACATCCCTGTTTGATTTAGAAAAACTGTTATTGTATGACAAGGTGGAACCTGCATTAACCCACACTGTTGAACTATCAGGTAAAGATAATTTCACCTTGGAACCATAAGGAACTACTATTTCGGTCCTTGCATTACTCAGTAATGCATTTATTTGACTAGTATTGCGGTTATGTATATGTAAAACAAATATTGCAACAAATATGACTGAAGCTATCATTACAGAGGCGAAAGCTGTTCTGTAAATTAGTTTCTTTCTATTTCTTATGACACTTCTCGCAATTAGCAATTGTAAATCTTGCCAGGCTTTCTTTCTATTCTCAGCTTCTTCCTCAACTTCACAATAACTTTCCAGCCATTTTTTTGACATCGAGAAATATATTTTTTTGATTCTTTTATCTCTTTCTATTAATTCTAAAATTGTAACTTTTTCAACTTCACTAATTTCTCCTCTTAAAAAGAGATTTATCAATGCAACTGCTTCATTAATGTCCATAATTATAACTTCTACTGTCGTTTTTAATAAGACACATTAAAACGACCTGTGTTGACAAAATTTCTTAATACTTAAAAAAAGAAATTATATAAAAAGAGAAAATGTATATTTTTTCAGAGCTTCTCTGATTTTTTTATTAGCTCTTGACAGCTGTTTTTTTACGGCACCTATACTAATATTCAGTTGCTCAGCTATCTCCCTGTAAGTAAGATTATCTTCCCTTCTTAATTTATAGATTTTCTTACAATTTTCGGGAAGTGATTTGTAGACATCATTAATAACTGTTGATATAATCTCTTTTTCAATAAAATGATCAATTTTCTCAGATATATTATCGTCAATGTTCGAAGTGGCAATCTGGTCATCAGATGTAACAGATTCCTCACGACTTTGTCTATTAGAATTTTCTCTGAGTTTATTTAAGGAAGAATTATGAACTGCCACTAGAAGATATGATTCCAGATTTGAAATCAAAGATATTCGTTCTCTATGTTCCCAAAGATATAGAAAAAGTGAGCAAACAATGTCTTCTGCAGCATCTTTATCTTTAAGGTATCTACGAGCATAGGCACAAAGAGGCGAATAATACTTGTTGAACAGATATTCAAAAGCTTCTATATTGCCTTGAGCAAGTTTATATTTAATGTCATTACTCACCTGAATAATCTCCATTCAAAATAGCAAATGACATCTAAATTACTTTTTTAAAAGGATTGGCGGACTCAGTGGCTGGAATGTTATGTTGTTAAATCCTTTAGAATATGTGGCCGCTGCCGCGGATGATGGAGCTCTTTCAACATCATTCGCTTTGAAAGATTCAAACGAGTATATGTTGCCTGTTCGAGTCATTATCCTCTTCACAATTGCTTCACGGGATGGTGCACTGAAATATAGAATATTATCAATCATACAGCTTGTGCTTTCTGCTCTCCACACCCCGTATGAAAATCCAAATGCTCCTTCATAAACTCCTACTCTCGAATAACCTTCCAAGCCAATAAAATGCTTCCACTTAACAGCGGTTAAATCTGATACGATATCTATGTTAGCAAAAAAACCCAATGCATTCCACTGATTGTAGTCAGATACTGCACTCGAAGTAATTGTCTGTCCCTGATTAGTAATATATTCATCTGCCAAGCCACCAAAACCATGTCCACCTGCTTCGTGAACAAGGATATTTACATATTGACTGCCTGCAGGATAGCTCTTGGCCACAGGAGTAAGTGATATAACAGACCCGTCTGTCCAAATGTATGTTGTCCCGGCATATCGGTCCTGATTTAAAAGCACAATAACCAATGTCGCCTTGAGTGCATCAGTAGTAATAGAAGAAATATTCTTGCAATATTCAAATACCTTGTCAAAATTGGCAGTTATGTTTGATCCCCCATTGAAACTCGAAGAAAACACAGTGTTTTTTACAATACTTTTATCTAACTGTGTTACACCACTTTCATTAGAATAAGACCCAACTTTGTAAACTCTGAAATGCGACTTATAAGTTTTATAAGGCTCAACATTGAAGAGACCATTAATTCCTTCCTGTACATCTATATGAAACTTTCCTCCCTCCTGAAAATCT
>JAHDRO010000401.1 GCA_018433265.1 Bacteroidales bacterium | reverse complement strand
CTACACGACGCTCTTCCGATCTCTTATGAAGAAATTTCTGTTTATGTATTTAAAAGAACCTGGTTTCATCACAAGATACAAACAAAAAAGCGGATATGAGTTTTTCTCTGAAAGTATTCTAACAATAAAAGAGTTTTTAATTAGAGGATTTTTGTCAAGTAAATTGAAAGTTTCAGCAGGATGAGTAGAAGATACGACATAATCACATTCATAAAAATCGTTATTATTCGTAATAACTCCCTTAACTTTGGATCCTTCAACTACAATTTTCGTGACCTCCTGCCCGGTTAGAACCTTACCACCATTTTCTTCAATTTTACTTACCAAAGCTTCTACCACTGAAGATGTACCACCTCTTAAACGATAAGCTCCTTTTAAATTGGAATACAAAGTAATGGCATGAATATAAAACGGAGTCACCTTTTCTATCCCGCCATAAAGCAATGACGTACCCCACAGTGCGTCAAAAAGAACCGGATTCTTTGTATAATTTCTAATAACACCAGAAGCTGAATATGTATAATAATCCATGTAATCGAGATTGAAAATGCCCCTTTTTAAGTGTTCGGGTTCTGACAGTTTACCTACTTCACGTAAATATCTGCAATAAATTGGGATCACTTTACTTTCAGATGGAAACTTTCTTAAAAGATACTCTTCAAAATTTGATAAGCCCATAGGAAAAGAATAACTGTTATCTTCAGTTTTAATGTTATCAAAACAATCATTATCGAGTCTTACAAAATCGAGATCCTGCAAAATACCTAAGTATTTAAAATAACTGTATAAAGCTTCATCTTTGTCCATGCTTCCAACATAATGCACTGAAGAATCAATAAGTTTCCCGGATCTTGAAAAGGATTGCAAAAGTCCGCCTGCTTTACTGTTTCTTTCAAGAACACAAACACTCATACCCTCTTTTGATAATAAAAGAGCAGTTTCAAGACCTCCAAGACCTCCTCCTATAATTATTGCATTATACTTGCCCATCAGGTAATTTTCTTAACAAATATATAGTATTTGATGTCAGCTTGTCATTCCTGACAAACTCAAGTGAACATCCCAGTCTTTTGGCCCAATTCTCCATTATCAAAATGTTAATAAAACATAGAGGATGCGATGCTTTGTTAAACCCAAGCAAATTAATTGAAAACCACTCACTTAATTTAGTCACCAAATGACTATTTTTACTCAAATTGTCACCATCCCTAACAATTATAAATCCTTCCTTACTAAGTCTGCAGACTGTCTTTTCCAGCAATCTATACTGGTCTTCTACTGAAAGATAGTGAAGGATGTCATTCATTACAAAAACGTCACACTCCGGATATTCATAAATAAGTGCGTCTGCATATTCAAACCTTATGCGATCTCCTGCCAGATAACAGTTCCTTGCTATATCAATTTTTTCTTTATCATAGTCAATCCCCAATATGTGACGATCTTCCGACATCAATCCCAACATAAAACAGAGAGGACCATATCCACATCCGATATCTGTTAATCTTGCATTTAGAGGTATCAAATCATGAAAATAGCTGTAATTATTTTCCATTTTTATCTTTATTCTCATGTACCATTCAAGTACCGGACCTTTATAAATATAGTTATGAATAACTGAATAGTAGAAATATTTGTTCTGAGGGGTATCAAAACGTTTTCTAAGTTTATCATACTCTTTTCTCATATATGCACACGTCTCCTTGCAAAGAGTCGAATAATCCTTTCCTGTTCCGGATGTTAAATTACATGAAATTCTCGGCAGTATCCGGTAACCGGCTATACCATGTTTAACATAAAATGGCTGCTGCTTGGAAACGAGATGACCATTACCATACATTATCACCGGTAAAATGTCGAGAGATAGTTTTTCTGCAATATAAAAAGCACCTTTTCTAAATCTGTGAATTTTTAAGTCTTTTGATCGAGTACCTTCAGGAAAAATAACCACAGAATATCCGTTTTCTGTCATCTTCTTAACTTGTTCAATATGATTCTCGATACCATCTTGATAGTAGATAAATCCGGCATATCTCACAATGTGCCCAAACACAGGAGAGTTCCAAACCCATCTGTTTGTCATCATAATAATATTTGGATTTAATGAAAGCATCATTAGTATATCAATGAATGACTGATGGTTTGCTATTATAATTGCCGGTTTTTTAAAATCTTCGTTATAAGGATTTTCTTTAAATATTTTTACTGTGGGTGAAATCCTTACAGGAAGCATTGATAGCGCACTTAGCATTTTATGAAAAACCTTTTTTTTATATTTCACGGGAACAGGAATAATTGCGGCAATTGATATATATACTGCCGCCAAAATACACCCAATAACAAAAATTGAAAAGGTAATGAACATCAAGAGAATGCCTGACACTGTATATGGAGGAAGAGATCTTCTGACAGGATAGGTAATAAAATGTCTG
>JAHDRO010000148.1 GCA_018433265.1 Bacteroidales bacterium | reverse complement strand
TAGAAGCTTCGTGGTTTTGCTTAGCAATATCAATACCAACATAAATCATAAAATCACCAGCTTTTAAAATATTAACAGATAAAATCTAGGACCTCTTTACTTTACACAATACAACCTCGCTAGATATTTAGTAACTAGGTACTATCTAGTTCATGCACATATTGATGTAAAGAAGAGGAGTAACCCTTAAAAAGGAAGACAACACTTCAAGAAGGTGGACTACTACATCTATCTGTACAAATATTATCCCATAAGACTTATGAGATAGAAAAGAAAATATAGTTTTTAAACTATGACTTTATTATACGAGGTGGTGAGTATATATGTCTACAAAAAAAATCATATTGTTACTTCTTGTTCTATCATCATTAGCAGTAGGCTCTATTATAGCTTATAGAGGCGGGAAGAATGTGAGTTATACTGATGCTGAAATTGAGGAAATGTCTGCTAGTGACTTGTATGAAGTACTCATAAATAACGGGTTACAGGTGAACGAAGATTTAAAAAAAGAACTCACTGATGAGCAGTTAGCAGAATATATAAAAAGTGACTTCAATCTTCTGAAAAACGGTGCTACCTCGCGAAGTCATGCAGGGTACAAAGAAATGGCAGACGACATAAAGAAGATATATGAAAGCATCCTAAGAAAGTAACAATTGTATTAAAAAATAATTAAGAATAGAGGACAATATGGGTATGAAAAGTAAAAAGTTGCATTTCTTGGCACTGGTAACTTTGCTAGTTGCTATTTTCATGACGACATTATCAGCTGTTCATGCACAGGAAAATGATTCGATTCCTAAAGAAACAATACTTTCTTTTGACAGTACTAATATGTTAAAGACGTTAGAAGCTAATGGATTGCGGTTACCTTCGGATTATCAAAAACATAAGGATATAGCTAAATTTTTTGTATCAAATTATGTACCCTTGTTGATTGAAGGCAAGGTAAACCCGTATATTGCATCATTTAATTATGAGCAATCAAATCAAATGATGGCTGAAATGGCAAGGGTTCTTACTAAAATGAACTTGCTTCAAGCGAAAACCCTTTTGCAATATACTTTGCAAAACAGTACAGCTATTGGTTCTTGGAGTAGTTCTTATTTGAATTATAACTGTTACGCTTATTCACTAGGTATGGTGTCAGGTTTGCAACCAGGGGCAACATCAAATACTCCATTTAGCATGTCTTTATCTATTTCTCAAATGGCAGATGTTGTTTTAGCTGATTTGGATGTAATGGGTTATTGGGGTTACAAAACTACAACTAAGCCAACAAGCTTTCCTGATCAGTGGTTTAGAGTAATCTGCATCAGAAAAGATAACAGTAATGTTGATTATCATTTTATGAAGACTTATGATACATTAAATGCTTGGGCACATAAACCAGGTGGAACGCAACCGTTAAGGTGGAACTATTCATCTCCAGGAACTGCTATTTGGACGAATGAGTACGTTTATATGGGTACGGCTTACCCAGGGAATGTTACTTATGAAAGTCAAATTTATTACATTATTTATAAAGGTAAAAATGATCCTGGTATCCAGCCACTTAAAGGACAATAAGTGCAAGTGACTCCACATCTGAGCTTTGTTTTCTTATAAATAATGTCAAATAGGAGTTTTGTGTATTTCACATAGAAATTTTGAGTGATACTAAAGCGGTGGACATAATTCACCGCTTTAGTGTTACCCGGTATAGACAACAACTTTGTGGTGAAAGTACACTACGAGCTTGGTAGTAGGAACTGTTAGCTGAAAACAAGGGTGTCCACAGCGACGTGGAATCTGAAGGAAACTAGAGGCAAAATTCCAAACTGACAAACAGAAATCACATCTGGCTGATTTAGAGTGGACGAGTTTGCTGAACAAAGCAAATTCCAATACTACCCGAGGTCTATACAGTAAATGTGGAGATTACATTGGAGGAAGGTTGTTGCTCTTACCCATGGAGGTTTCATGGACATGGGAAAACATAATATAGACACCATCGTCAACTGTGGAAATAGTGTGGAACACGAAAACACAGAAATGGGTGGCGCAATTCAAGGATGATTGAAAAGGACGACATCG
Source organism: Bacteroidales bacterium (assembly GCA_018433265.1). Next base: position 1,866 of record JAHDRO010000148.1, on the reverse strand, counting down.
GCACTAACAAACCAACAGTAGAAATGTTAGAAAGAATCTTATCCAGGGATAATATGAATATGCTTACCAAAAGGTAAAAAAAATAAAGGGGTAGGTGGAATTGATAAGATGAAGATAGATGAACTTCTATAACATTTTAAATCCCACTGGGAAGAAATTTTATCATCAATACTGAATTCAAGCTACAAACCAACTCCGGTTAAACGTTTGAAAATACCAAAAGATAACGGTCAAACACGTAAACTGGGGATACCCACATTAGTCGAAAGAGTGATTCAACAGGCAATTTATCAAGCGTTAAGTCCAATATATGAAAATCAGTTTTCTAATACTAGCTATGGATTCAGACCAAATAGAGGATGCCATGATGTATTGAAGAAATGTCAGGGATACTCAAATGGAGGATACTGGTATATAATCGATATGTATTTAGAGAAATTATTTGATACAGTTAATCAATCGATGCTTATGGAAATATTATCAAAAACCATTGATAATCACATGGTTATAACCTTAATACATAGTTTCTTATGCTGGAATCATGGACAAAGGAATGTTCATAATGAGTGACGAAGGAGTTTCTCAGGGAGGCTCTATCAGCCCATTGTTAGCAAATGTAGTTCTAAATGAATTAGACCAAAAGCTTGATGAATGGGGATATTGTTATGTAGGTATGCAGATGATAGTGCGGCACGAAGGCATGTCCAAGTAGCGTAGCTACTTGAAGACAGCTATGCTGTACAGATGATGGCGATAAGTCCGCTGAAATTGCCATACAGGTGAAGATTTCAAACTACCTTAAGGTGCTGTGGTCAAAAGCCATGGTATTGAGCGTTAAGGGAAAGGCAGTATATATACTGTCAAGTGCCTATTATGACCAGTTATTAAACGTCAAGAAGTAATGTAGTTTATTTTGCCTTTGCGATTATAGAATTTCTTTCAGAACCAGTCAAGGGGGAAATCGCCCTTGACAGAACTTGCGACAAGTTTTTATGTGAAATTAGGCAACACACATAAACCTAAACTGAATATGCAAAATTTTGGATGAAGGATAAGCTACATAAGTTATTATTATTTTATATCAGGCACATAAGGTTTATTATCACGTAATACAGCGAATATAATGTTGCACATCTTTCTAGCAACTGCACCTATAGCTGTTTAATGATGTTTTCCTCTTGCTCTAAGCGACTGATAATATACAGATAATGCTGTATCTTTAAAAGCTGCAACAGTCGCAGCTAACCAAATTGCTCTACGAAGATAAGGAGAACCACGTTTTGAAATTTTAGTATGAGTTCCAATAAAATATCCAGATTGTTTTACAGCGACATCTAGTCCTGCATAAGCAACCAGCTGTGAAGCTGATTCAAAACGAGAAATATCACCAATTTCTCCAATGATAATTGCACCTAGCACATCACCAATTCCTGTAATAGTTGTGATAACTTGATTAGTTTGGTGTAATAAATCTGAGATTTTGGTTTCTAATTCTTCTAAATTGTTATTCAATGAAGTTAATTTGAGAAACAATTTATTTGATTTGGAATGCAAAGGCATCTTTAGCAAAGTTTACTCCAAAGGTATTAGAGGAAAATTCTTGTATTTCATTAGCTGAGGAATCAGATTGGACTTTATCAAGCATACAGACTAATTTAGCACATCCTACTTGAGAGTTTGAAAAGGAAATACTTTTATCAAGAAGCTCGCCTTTAGAATTAATAATAGAAGCTTCGTGGTTTTGCTTAGCAATATCAATACCAACATAAATCATAAAATCACCAGCTTTTAAAATATTAACAGATAAAATCTAGGACCTCTTTACTTTACACAATACAACCTCGCTAGATATTTAGTAACTAGGTA
>JAHDRO010000005.1 GCA_018433265.1 Bacteroidales bacterium | reverse complement strand
CATCAAGCTGGCATGGTCTTGAAGCCATTACAGTGCCTTTTAATTTCCTCATGGGGATTGTTGTATTTTTAGCTGCAAGAACTCTTGGATTACTTTATGTGATTATGCAAATTGATTCCGAATCTCTTAAATCCAAATGCAAATCTCGTGTAAAAGCGACTGGAATCGGATTCGTTGTGGCTTTTATTCTGTTTTTAGTATCTCTTTTTACACGTGTAGGCTACTCTGTAAATCCAGAATCCGGACTTATTACTCCTGTTCAATACAAATATTTTTTCAATATGATTGAACTTGGCTGGCCTGCTGTAATGCTTCTTATTGGAGTTGTCCTTGTTCTGTGGGGTCTAGGTAACAATTATTATGGAAAAGGAAAGTATAGTTTTTACTTAGCCTCAGCCGGAGTGGTTTTTTCAGTTTGGAGTATACTTATTTGCGCCGCTTTCAACAACACTGCTTTTTTCGTTTCAACTTACAATCTTCAGGATTCACTTACGCTCTATAATAGTTCATCCAGCTTGTTTACCCTCAAAGTGATGGCTTGGGTTACTCTTTTATTACCTTTTGTAATTGCATACATTGTATATGTTTGGAGAGCATTAACCAGAAAAAACATCAGCATCGAAGATCTGAATTCACAGGATGCTCACAAATATTAACACTTTCACCGGTAACTACTTCTTTTTTTGAATAATCGAATTCAGAGCCTGATGTGCTGTGAGGTATTGAATAAATGAGCAACATAAATATTGCCGCAACAACATACCACCATCTTTTCTTTTTTGATCTATTGCCCAAAATGGCAACCATCCATACCAACATGGCAGCTAATGTTTTATTATCTGTCATGTCATGCCCGAACGGCCAACCTGTCCAAAACTCTCCAAAGGCATATTTTTGAACGATAGGCCCAAAAAGTAAACCGCCCAGGAACAAAGATATCATCAACAACATAACCGGTACTCTAGTCTTTTGCGTTTTGTCAAAAGCAATTATCCCAACATAAGTTGATAAAAGCATTGCAATAAACATTAGTAGAACATGAGGCAAAAGCACCCAAACAGGAACTAAATTTTTAAAGCGGATTGTAAGATATTCTCCATATCCAAGTGTAATGTGATCATTTCTGTCAGAAAATTCAACAAAATATTCAAGTTTTCCAGCAGGAGGTTGAGATGGAATACAAATTGTAAAAATATCCCCTGAACGTTCAGACTTAACAATAGAAATAGTATCCTGTGAAGGATATCTCCTGAAAAACACAGTCATTTGCATTGAATCAGAAGCTCCTTTGACTTCAACATCGAAACATGATATCTTTCCAAGAGCCTCATAATCTCCCTTTGCCTGTTCAGGTGTGATTTCTGTCTCAAGACTCCTGGGAAGTTTCACTTCATATGTTTTGCCAGCCAAATTAAAAGAATACTTTTTGGGATTTGTCGGACCCGTTGCTCTCTGGTACACAACAGAAGCTAATGTTATTAACACTGCGCCAAACCAGTAAAGAATCTTTTTAATCTTGATATTATACATAACTACAATTGCACTATAAGTTTAAGTTCCTTCCCGTCTCTCCTTACATCCAAAACTATCTTATCTCCAATCTTGAGTTCTGAAAGTCTTGACATATACTCATAAACATTGTTAACCTTCTTTGAATTAATTGCGGTAATGATGTCTCCTGCCTTTAAACCGGCCATAGCTGCAGGCTTTCCTTCAGTGACAGGGCCGACTTTGAACCCGTCTCCTACATCATAAGTAAAATCCGGAATAAGTCCGAGTGTTACCTTTAAAGATTTTCTACCCATACTGGAAGGCGGCGGTAAATTAATATAGTCCATTTTCATTCCGCTCATTGATAAATCTCTCAACAAAGAAGCCACAAAATCAGTTATCATTTTAAGTCCTGAATAGTTAATCTTATCTGGATCATCATCAGGAGTGTGATAATCTGAATGTACCCCTGTTGTAAAATATAAAACTGGAATACCCATTGAGACAAACGAAGATTGATCAGAAGGGCCATATCCGTCTTTTGTTGTTAACAACATGATTTTAAACTTCTGATT
>JAHDRO010000280.1 GCA_018433265.1 Bacteroidales bacterium | reverse complement strand
TTAATGAACTCAATTCATATCAGATAGGAGATTATATTGTTCACATTGATCACGGCATAGGTATTTTCGGAGGTCTTGTAAAGACAAATATCAACGGAAAACAGCAAGAAGCTGTAAAAATAATGTACAAGGACGGAGATGTAATTTTTGTCTCAATTCATGGCCTCCACCGTATCTCAAAGTACAAATCTGCTGATTCCCAACCACCTAAAATATATAAACTTGGCACTGGTGCCTGGCAAAAACTCAAGAGTCAGACAAAGTCAAAGGTTAAGGATATTGCCAAAGACTTGATTTTGCTATATGCAAAAAGAATGGATTCAAAAGGATTTGCTTTTTCTCCTGATTCTTATTTGCAGAACGAACTTGAGGCATCATTTCAGTTTGAGGATACACCAGATCAGATAAAAGCGACAATAGCAGTAAAGGAAGATATGGAACAGCCTTATCCTATGGATCGTCTTTTATGTGGAGATGTAGGTTTTGGGAAGACCGAAGTTGCAATAAGGGCTGCATTTAAAGCAGTTATTGACGGGAAACAGGTAGCTTTACTTGTCCCTACAACAATATTGGCTCTTCAGCATTATAAAACTTTTACTGCACGTCTTAAAGACTTTCCATGTACGATTGATTATATATGCAGGCTTAGAGGTTCAAAAGAGATATCTGAAATCTCAAAACAGATTGAGAATGGAAAAGTTGATATTATAATTGGTACACATAGACTGCTAAATAAGGAAATTAAGTTCAAGGATTTAGGGCTGCTAATTATTGATGAAGAGCAAAAATTCGGCGTTGCAGCCAAAGAGAGACTCAGACAAATGAAAACAAATGTGGACACATTGACTCTGACTGCAACTCCAATACCGAGAACTCTTCAATTTTCTCTTTTGGGAGCCAGGGACCTTTCAATAATTAATACTCCGCCACTCAACAGGCTTCCGGTTGAGACCGAAATTATTAGTTTTGATGAAGATATTATTAGAGACGCTATTAATTATGAAGTTGAACAAGGAGGTCAGGTTTTTTTTGTGCATAACAGAGTGGAAAATATTAAAAGTGTTGAAGAGATAGTGAAAAGATTATGTCCAAATGTTAAGACTTGCATATGCCATGGCCAGATGGAATCTACACAGCTTGAGAAGATTATTCTTGATTTTATGGAGGGCGATTACGACGTTCTTGTTTCTACAACAATTATCGAAAACGGGATTGATATTCCCAATGCAAATACTATTATAATTAATCAAGCACAAAATTTTGGATTGAGTGATCTTCACCAGCTTAGGGGTAGAGTTGGCCGTTCAAACAGAAAGGCTTTCTGCTATTTGATTGTTCCACCTTTGACTTCTTTGACAGAAGATGCCAGGAGGCGGTTAAAAGCTATTGAATCTTTCTCTGAACTTGGAAGTGGCTTTAACATTGCAATGCAAGACCTTGACATTAGGGGGGCAGGTAACCTTTTAGGTGGAGAGCAAAGTGGATTTATCAGTGACATTGGTTTTGAGACCTATCAAAAAATTCTTGCTGAAGCTTTTAATGAGATTCGTCAAGAAGATGGGATGTCATTAAATGAAGGAGAAGCGAGATCCAAAGTTGAGGAAACATATATTACTGATTGCGTTATTGATACGGATTTTGAGATACTTATTCCGGATGATTATGTAAATATTGTTGCTGAAAAGATAAGACTTTACAAAGAGCTTGATTCTCTTACAGAGGATATTGAGATAGATAAATTTCTTGAGGAGATGAAAGATAGATTTGGTCCTGTTCCGAGTCAGGTAGAACAATTAACATACACTGTAAAACTTAGAAGAATTGCAGTTGGACTTGGTTTTGAGAGGATTACTTTAAAAAATGGGATTATGCTGGCTTATTTCGTAAGTAATCAATTATCTTCCTATTATCAATCTAATAAGTTTGCAAAAATTTTGTCTTTTTTACAGACCAAATCCAAGCGTTTTAAATTGAAAGAACAAAGAGATAAATTGTACATTTCAGTTGAGAATGTCAAGAGTATGGAAAGTGCATATAAAATTTTACTTGAGATGAATAACATATAATATTATCTTTATATTTTTTAATGAATCTATTAGTTGATATAGGGAACAGTTCTGTAAAAGCAGTATATGCTTCAAAAGGTAATTTTAGTCCTGTATACAGTTGTTTTAATGACAATTACTTTGAGTTTATATATGATTTAATTAATGATGGAAAGCCCAACAAGATTTTTATCTCATCCGTGAGAGGTTTTGATGTTGGTGAAAAAGTGAAACTCGAAGAGATTTGTGATGAATTGATAGTAGTAGATTCTAAAATGGATCTTCCTATTAAAATTAATTATTCTACTCCTAATACACTTGGCTCAGACAGAATTTGTGCTGCAGTTGGGGCGTCATTTTTTTTCCCAGAGATGAATGTAATAATTTTTGATTTTGGTACTGCACTTACAATTGACAGATTATCAGTATCAGGGGAATTTTGCGGTGGAAATATTTCACCGGGTATGATGACACGAATTAGAGCTTTGCATGATTATACACATATGCTTCCCCTGATCGATATTCCCGAAAAAATTACAGAAATGGGAAAATCTACAAAAGAGGCTGTTGAGTCTGGCATAATTTTGGGAATACTATTTGAATTGGAAGGTTATATGAATCGTAATCCTGATTCTGTTTATATTTTTTCAGGGG
>JAHDRO010000149.1 GCA_018433265.1 Bacteroidales bacterium | reverse complement strand
TTAACGGTGGAGTCAGACTTGATAATGAGGAGGCCAAACTTAAAAATACAACACTTCAAATAGCTGGCGCAAGGTTCTTATTAAGTGCAAATTACAAGCCGCTTTCACATGAAAAGGCATTGTTTGATATGAGTGTAAGAGCAGACTCCTTTGATATTCACAGAGCTTATAATGAGATACCGCTGTTCAAAGAGCTTGTAAGAAGTGCAGAAAGTATATACGGCAAGGTATCATTGCAATATTCACTCAAAGGCGAGTTGGACAGAGAGATGTCTCCGATTTATCCATCTCTTAAAGGATCTGGCTATATAAGACTGGACGAGGTGAAGATAAACGGTCTCAGGGTGCTGAGTGAAATTAGTAAAGCTACCGGTCGAGACAGTCTGGACAATCCTGAACTTAAGGGAGTTTTGGTTAAAAGCAGTATTAATAACAATATTGTAACGATTGAGAGAACCAAGATGAAAATATTAAGTTTTCGCCCAAGATTTGAAGGACAGATTTCTCTCGACGGCAGGCTGAATATTAAGTTCAGATTGGGCCTTCCTCCTTTTGGCATAATAGGTATACCTGTCACTGTGACTGGTACAATGGATAATCCAAAAGTACATCTCAGACGCAGTCAGAGCGGTGATATTCTTTACGAGACAGAACCTCAGGAAGAGGCAGATTACATTTAAAGATCAAGTATCCCTTTGGGAAGATTTAACACTGCCTTTTTGCGTGTCTCATCAATTGAAATTATCAATTCCTCATTAAAAGGAAGAAGGAGTTCATCTTCTTTATCTTCTCTGTGAACTCCTATACAAAGATTATTTGGATATGGATAGATATTTTGGATAATGCCAATATATTGTTCGTGAGAATCAAACACCTTAAATCCAATCATCTTGGTAATATCGTCGCCATTATTTTTGTCGACCTTTACTTTTGAGCCTTTCTTTTGTATTTTTTCTATGTAAACAGTTTCACCAACAATCTCTTCGGCAAATTTTTGGGTATTAATTCCTTCAAACTTTATAAGTAGTTGTTGTGAACCTTTAGTATTGACATCTTCAATAAAAAAAGGGACCGGCAATCCATCGAAAAAGATAAACACCGGTCTCTTTCTATCCAAATTTTCATCTTCCGGACGAGGTAAGTTATATTTTAAAATAACTCTACCTTCAGTTCCAAATGATCTTAGAACTTTTGCAACAGGAATCAGTGTTCTGCCGATAAGGCTATTGCTATTGTTCAGATGCTTCTGAAGATCCCTCATTTTCAATTGTTGCAGATGCCTCCGGTTCTGAAACTTCAGCAGCAGCTTTTGCCTCGGCAGCTTTTTTAGCAGCTTCCTCTGCAGCTTTCTTCTTGGCTATTTCCTCTGCGCGTGCAGCATTGACTTTGGCCTCGGCTTCAAGAGTGTTCTTTTTGGTAGAGCGTCCGTCGAGTTCCAAGTTTGACAGCTTTTGAGTAATCTTAGCCTCTTTTGCCTCATACCATGCATTCCATCTTTGATCAGCAATTTCTTGATTAATGGCCCCCTTCTTTACACCTTCCAGCAGATGCTTTCTCAACAACACCCCTTTATAGGATAGTATTCTGCGGCAGGTTTCTGTAGGTTGTGCACCTTTCATAAGCCAGTCGAGTGCTTTTTCAGAATTTATTTCAATAGTTGCAGGATCTGTATTGGGATTATAAAATCCTATACGTTCAATAAATCGCCCGTCACGGGGTGAACGACTGTCAGCTACAACAATATGAAAATAAGAAAAGTTTTTTTTGCCATGTCTGGCAAGACGAATTTTTACAGCCATAATACTGTGTTTTTTAAGTTATTATTGTTTAACTTCCTAATCTTCTCGAGAAAAGGCGTGCAAATGTACAACAAATTATTGAAAATGCAATTTTGTTTAGAGTTTGGTTTGTAAAATGAAAAAGGACGCCTGTTTGCCAGACACCCTCTTTCATTTTACACTTAACCTAAAACTTAACCTATGAAAAAACTTCACGTCTATTGTAATAACAAATCATGTGCCAAAACTTTATTTTCATAGATAATAATATTCTCAAATTTAACTGCAATCTTTGATACCCCTTTAGGCACGTTGAAAGAGATTGTTGAGAGGGCAGGTAACACATATCTCTTATTGTTAAATAATATTTTAAACGGTACAGAAGAACTGTTAGTCAATGTGTAAAAATCATTTTTTTCATTGCTATATATCTTTTTGACGCTCAGATATTCTTCTGTAAGCCATATGGCAATCTCTTCCCTGGCGGCAATGTACCCTTGAAAAAACGCCATTGTTCTTCCGGCCTCAAGTGCCTCTCTGATGCCATTTAAACTGTGTTCTTTAGCCAGGACAAGTGTCATAGGTCTCTGATTTGCATCTTGTTTGAGTGTGCCTTGTTCAACTGTTCCGTGGACATCCGTTGCGGCAATAATTGCAAGATGTTTATCAATTGCCCATGCCATGGCTTTAGGATAAAATTCACAATTATTATAGACTTCAATACCGTTTATTATTTTCTCCTTG
>JAHDRO010000386.1 GCA_018433265.1 Bacteroidales bacterium | reverse complement strand
TACATATATGTTTTCATCGCTGTTAGAGGGTGCACTTATAATAAACTGTTTGCCATTGCCGGTATGAATTATGATTTTTTTGAATAATGGAGAACCTGTTGCATAGCTCTTATCTCCAGGACAAACAGAATAAAACCCCATAGAACTTAAAACATACCATGCAGACATTTGTCCACAGTCTTCATTACCGCAAAGCCCGTCGGGTGTTGGTTTATATAGATTGTTCATTATATTTCTTACTAATCTTTGAGTAGAGGCAGGTTGACCGGCATAGTTGTATAAATATGCAATGTGATGACTCGGCTCGTTGCCATGAGCGTACATTCCTATCAAGCCTGTTACATCTGCAGATGTCCAGCCTTTCATTTTTGATGGAGCATTAAATAGTGCATCGAGGCGTTTGATAAAGGCTGCATCTCCTCCTGATAGTTTTATAAATGTTTCAATGTCATGTGGTACATAGAAACTGTATTGCCATGAATTTGCCTCAGTATAATGAACATTGATTTCTGACGGATCGAAAGGGGTAAGCCATCTTCCGCGAATTTTAGGTTTCATAAAACCAGTAGTGCTGTCGAAGATGTTTTTGTAGAACTGTGCCCTTGTGATATACTCTCTGTATATTTCTTCATTGTCCAGTTGCTTTGCCATCATGGCTATGTTCCAGTCGTCATAGGCGTATTCAAGGGTTTTGGAAACAGATTCATGTTCTAACTCTGCAGGAACATATCCATATTCAGGGATAAGATCTATTGCGAATTCCTTAACTTTTGAACTGTTTACCATTGCTTGGAGTGCCTTTTGACCATCGAATCCCTTGAAACCTTTGGAATAGGCATCGTTAATCACCGACACTGAGTGATATCCTATCATGCAGTTGGTTTCATTGCCGCTAAGTTCCCAGATTGGGAGTTTGCCTGCCTGTTCATAGATAGAAAGAAAGGATTTAATGAAGTGGTTGTTTCTTTCATTTTCAATAATTGTAAAAAGCGGGTGCAATGCTCTATATGTGTCCCAAAGTGAAAAAACAGTATATTGATCATAATCTTCAGCAATATGGATTTTTCTATCCATGCCTCTGTATTCACCATTAACATCGGAGTATAGATTAGGAGATATGGCTGTATGATAAAGTGCTGTATAAAAGGTAATCAGATTGTTGTAATAATTGTCTCCTTCATATGGTACAACTTCTATTTTGCTCAAATACTTTTCCCACGCATCAGAAGTGCTTTTTCTGACTTGGTCAAAGTCCCATTTTTTGATTTCTGACATGAGGTTAAGTCGTGCATTATCGCATGATACAGATGAAATACCAACTTTTATTAAAATTTCTCCCGACTTGTTGGGAGAAAATGTAAAAAGAGCTTTTTTGTTGTCTGATATTTTAGAGATAATTGGTTCGGAGAACTTCATGTAAAAATATAATATCTGATCTTTTGCCCAGGATGAAGAGCGTCTGTAGCCCTGTAGAGTATTACTGTCTATAATTTCAATGTGGGAATCGAGCAAAAGGTCTCTGTGGGTGAGGTCTAAAATTAATTGAGGGTTTCCGGGTATGGATTTACAATAGGTATATCTGTGCATTCCGGCTCTTTTGCCTGTTGTAAGTTCAGCAAGGATGTTCCCATTGTTGAGAAGTACTCTGTAGTAACCTGGAGAAGCAGATTCATTTTTATGAGAAAAAGGCGACTTGTAAAGCTCCCGGTGAATTATTTCATTTGTATATTCTACTACAGGCATTAGCAGAATATCACAGTAATCTTCACAACCTGTGCCGTTGAGATGAGTATGGCTGAATCCGTATATTGTTGAATCAGAGTAGTGATATCCAGAGCATCCATCCCAGCCGGAAAATCTCGTGTCAGGGCTAAGTTGCATCATTCCGAATGGATAAGTGGCACCTGGAAATGTGTGACCATGACCACCTGTGCCAATAAAAGGGTTTACATATTTGACAATTTTCTTAAAATCTTTATTGTTTGCTACCGAAACAGTGCATAATAGAGCATTGGTGATTATGGAAATAATCAATATGCGAAATAGTTGTTTCATAGCAAAATATCTAAAGATTCAATATGCTTTTGTAGAGAGCTTCAAGCCCTTTGCGAACAGAAGTTTGGGGTTTATAACCAAATTCATTCTGCAGTTTTGTTGTGTCTGCATATGTGATTGTTACATCTCCCGGCTGCATCTCTTCCATTTGAATAATTGCCTTTTTACCGGTTACTTCTTCAATGGTTTTTATAAAGTCCAGAAGCGGGACAGGAGAGCTGTTGCCTATGTTATAAAGTTTGTAAGGGATAGCTCCTGAAGGAGAAGGAGAATCGATGACAGTAGAAAGACCTTGAATTATATCGTCGATATATGTGAAATCTCTGAACATATTTCCGTGATTGAACAGTCTGATGGGTCTACCTTCTATTATAGCTTTTAAGAATATATCAGGAGCCATATCAGGCCTTCCAAGAGGTCCGTAGACAGTGAAAAATCGAAGACCGGTGGAAGGAATTTTATAAAGGGAGCTATATGCGTATGCCATCAGTTCATCAGCTTTTTTAGTTGCAGCATACAGGCTTGCAGGAGAATCGCATTTGTCGTCTTCACTAAACGGAACTTTGCTGTTCATTCCATAGACACTGCTCGAGCTGGCGAAAACGAGATGCTTGACAGGATTGTGCCTGCAGGCTTCCAATATGTTCATAAATCCAATAATGTTGGAATTGATATAGGAGTAGGGTTTTTCTATTGAATATCTTACGCCTGCCTGTGCCGCAAGATTGCAAACTATATCAAATTTTTCATTATCAAAAAGCTTATCGAGAAGATTTTTGTCAGTCAAATCTCCTCTGATAAAGCGATAATTATCGTATTTTGTGCTCCTGACTATTTGACCTGGCTCTGTCTCCTGGAAGTTAAAGCCACTGATAAAACCTCTGTAGTATTTCAGGTTAACGTCGTAATAGTCGTTGAGATTGTCCAGACCGACCACTTCGCTTCCCTTTAGAGCATAATGCATTGCTGCGTAATGTCCTATGAAACCTGCCGATCCGGTAATTAAAATCTTCATAATTTATTATAGAATAATAAAGAAATATTTTCCAACAGGATGCTTTTCATATTTTTCGAGAAGTGTTGCAGCCTCTTTATCTTTTTCTAACATATGGGATTGTTTGACAAAGAGAATGGACCGTTCTCCTATCTGTCTGGATGGATCTTCCTTTTCCTCTGACATCCGCTTGTCAACAATATTTTTTAACTCTTCGAGAGAGAGCTCTTGAAGTTGTGTTCCCAGATAAACGTCCAAATTATCAGCTTGTTTAAGTCTGTAATATACAAAGTTGCTAATTCCCTCTTTTTCTGCAACCTCTTTGGCTTCTTTACAAAGAGTTCCCATACCAATAAATGGATTTAATTGAGGAACAGCAAATGAGGCAATAAAAACTGACAAAAGAATTCCTGCACCTAGGGTTGATATAACCTTGTATATTTGCATTTTATTGCTGTGAAGTATATATAGGGATAAAATTCCCGCTGTTGAAACAATTGTAAGAGCAGTGGGAATCAAAATTGAAGCAGGAGGTGTAACAGTGTATGTTTCAGGCCTGTTTGATGACATAATATAAATGAAATAGGCAGGTGTGACCAGAGTTAGAAGAAATGCCGGTATTTCAAGAGAGATTTTAACAAACCTTGAAGGTCCAAAACCTGTAGCTCCAAATTTAGGTAGCCAAAGGAGAGTCAGATATATGAAAAAAGGAAATGCAGGTAAAAGGTAAATCTGCAGTTTGGAGCTTATGAGAGATAGTAAAATGAATGTAGAGAGAGCAACTATTATAAAAAATTGTTCAAGTGTATCACTTAAACCTTCGTCAATTTTAGTTCTTTTGGATATTCCTCTTATTATCATTGATATAACAAGGATAGACCATGGAAATAGAGAGTATAAGATAGATACAAAATAATAATAAAATGGCTCTTTGTGATGGAATGAGTTAACAGCGCGATTGACTGTCTGATTGAAAAGGAGATTGTTTAGATACTCTTTTCCCCCTTCTGTCCAAACCATGCTAAACCATACCAAACAAAGGACAAGCAAGACAGAGAGTGTTTTTATTCCCCAAAAACGTCCGATCGCCTTATAGTCTTTTCTGAGAAGAAGGAAAGTGACTGTTGAGACAAACGGTACCAGAATACCAATTGGCCCTTTTGAAAAGATTGCCATAAAGACCAGGAGAGGAAACAGTAATCCGTCAAACTTTTTGCCATCTCCCATATACATGCGGTAAAAAACATAGAGAGAGAGAGTTATGAACATGCACATCAACATGTCCATCCTTGCCACAACTCCTGCGCCCATGAAATAAACGCTTGTCAAAAGCATTAATTCCCCTGCAATTAAAGCTTGCCTATTGACATACTTGCTTGTCCACTTATCCATAACATAGATAGTTATTAAGGCTGGGAGATATGAAAACAAAGCAAGAAAAAACATGCTGTGATGGCCGAACAATAGTTTGCCAGCCATTACTATCCATAGATAGAGTGGGGGTTTATCGGCATAGGGGATGCCATGATTTGTAAATGTAAACAGATTGCCATTCCTAATAGCCTCATCAGCAATACTTAGATATCGTAATTCATTGTCAGGCGTGAAATCTCTTAAAATAAAAAGAGGGATGACCGCGGTTAGATAAATCAAAAATCTATATTTCTCGAGTAGTCTCATTGACTGTTTTTCCCCTGTTTAGTATAAATGATAATGTTTCGTATATAGGCAATAAATCCGGCACTTTGTCCCAAAATAAGAATTGGATCCAGACGAATAAGAGCATAGATAATTATAAGAGAAGAGCCTGTTAGACTAATTATCCAGAAACCAAGTGGCAGTATGGATTCGTTTCTCTTTGCAGAGTAAATGATCTGATAAATAAAGCGAAATGTAAACAATATTTGTCCAAAAGATCCGAAAATTACAAGCCAAATAGGAATTTTATCGTTTTTGAAAAATGTTGAGACAAACTGATCAACATTATCGGCAGCAAGAACAATGGCAATGACAGGAGTTATCAGAAGCAAAATCCTTAATATTTTATACATTTTTGTCCATATTCCCTTGATTTTCAAATTCCATATATAAATATAGTAAGAAATCATCTGTCCAAGAATAATTGCAAAATCCTCTCTTAGCCAACCATAAATAAAGAACAGGTATGAGGCTATCAGACTCAAAATCCAAAATATGGAGGGAGAAAGAACCTTTTTTGCCCTTTCTGAGAGTATCCATTGCAAGATTGTGCGAGCTCCAAAAAAGAGTTGGGCAATCAGGCCGATTACATACATCATTGATTAATTAAGGTTGTTTGTGGATATGCTGTAGTTTATATATCTTTTTTTCATCCATCTGTAGGCAAAACAGTCTATAAAGGGACCTACCATACGGTTTGCCAGGTTATATTTTGATTTGCCTGCAACTCTTGGAAAATGTCTGACAGGAACTTGCTTGACTGTACCGCCTGGTTGTAACATTATCAACGCAGGCAGGAATCGATGCATTCCTGTGAAGAGAGGTATCCTCTTTGCATAGTCTGTGCGTAATATTTTAAGAGGACAACCTGTATCCTCGATCCCGTCTTTTGTCATGAAACGTCTGAAACTATTGGCAATTTTTGAGGAGATACCCTTAATGAAAGAATCTTGCCGGTTTTGTCTGATACCCATAACCATGGCATAGTCGTTAACAAATGGTATTAGAAGGTGAAAATCTTCAGGCGCGGTTTGGAGATCTGCATCAATATATCCTATAAAAGGGGAAAAGGCTGTATCAATTCCAGCTTTCATAGCTGTGCTAAGCCCGCCGTTTTTTGTAAGATTGACAAAGAAAAAGGAGTTATGTTTTGTACATAC
>JAHDRO010000038.1 GCA_018433265.1 Bacteroidales bacterium | reverse complement strand
TATGTCTTATTCTGCCTCTGCACTGAGTTTTATGCTCGAAAATCTTGAGAAACCCGTGATATTCACAGGAAGTCAGCTTCCCATAGGGATGCTTCGTACTGACGGAAAAGAGAATCTTATATCTTCAATAGAAATTGCAGCAGCTCGTGACGACAATGGCAGAGCAATAGTCCCAGAAGTTTGCGTATACTTTGAAAGCAGACTGTATAGAGGGAACCGGACAACAAAGGATAATGCTGAAAATTTCCGGGCTTTCAGATCAGCCAATTACCCATATCTTGCAGAAGTAGGCATACATATTAAATATAATAGAAACTTCATATCATATCCTGAAAAGTGGGGACAGCAATTTAAAATTAATACCAGTCTTGACACAAATGTTGCAATTCTCAAAATCTTTCCCGGTATCTCTCAATATGTGGTAGAAAGCTTTCTAAGAATAAATGGATTGAGAGCCATAATACTTGAAACCTATGGTTCAGGAAATGCTCCCACATTTGACTGGTTGATATCTTTGCTTAAAAATTCCATCAACCAAGGTCTTATTATTTTGAATGTGACTCAGTGCCCCGCAGGGAGTGTAAATATGGAAGCATATTCTACAGGAATTCTGTTAAAAAAAATAGGAGTTCAAAGTGGTTACGACAGTACAACAGAAGCAGCATTGACAAAATTATTTTTTATTCTAGGTCATAACTTTGACAATCAAAATATTGTAAATTTATTATCAAAAAATTTAAGGGGTGAAATTTCAATAGATTAGTAATTTTATAAAATTCTTTATAAATTGCATCGAATTTAACTTTTGGTTAAAATTGATAACTATTTAATATACATTGTTTAATACTTTAATTATTCAAAAATTTATGAAAAAATTTTTCATGTTTTTGGCAGTTGTGGGATTAATAGCCATTTCTGCTCAGTATGTTTCTGCTCAGACACCTGATTCTGCTGCAACAACAACAAGTGTTGCCGCCGCTTCTACTGCCGCTCCTTCTTCTGACCAGACAGTTCAAAAAGAGATTCCGATTCACCAACAGCTTAAGACAAAATTTATCGAGGGTGGCCCGGGATTTATGGCTGCAATTCTCCTGTGTCTTATCATAGGTCTGGCAATTGCCATTGAAAGAATCATTTACTTAAACCTCGCATCAACAAATATTGAAAAACTATTGAAACAAATTGAAGATGCACTCGCTAGTGGTGGAGTTGAAGCAGCAAAAGAAGTTTGCCGGAATACTAAAGGTCCTGTTGCAAGCATTTTCTATGAAGGGCTCAGCCGTGCAGACGAGGGAATCGAGATGGTTGAAAAATCCATTTCTTCTTCAGGTTCAATTCAAATGTCACAGCTCGAAAGTGGCCTTAACTGGATAAACCTCTTTATTTCCATAGCACCTATGTTAGGATTCCTCGGTACAGTTATCGGACTGGTCATGGCATTTGATGATATTCAAAAAGCCGGTGATATCTCTCCTAACATCGTAGCAGGAGGTATGAAAGTGGCGTTGATCACAACTATTGGAGGTCTTATAGTTGCCATTATTCTTCAGCTTTTCTACTCTTATATCGTTTCAAAGATTGACTCTATAGTTCTTTCAATGGAAGACTCATCCGTCTCATTGATAGACATACTTGTAAAAAGTAAAAAATAGCAGATTATGCAAAAAGCTTTAAAAATATTTTCAGCATTAATGTTTGTGCTGATTGCTTTGGTGGCAGTATTATTCTTTTCTAATTCCGAATCAGAAAAGATGATAGATGTTATTCTTTATTTTGGATATATACTGTTGGCCTTATCAGCAATTCTAGCATTGGTTCTTCCGCTGCCTCTTCTTTTGCAATATCCAAAAAAAATTAAGAAGATGCTGTTGACCATTCTTCTAGTAGTTATTGTGTGT
>JAHDRO010000365.1 GCA_018433265.1 Bacteroidales bacterium | reverse complement strand
GGTCCAGACTGCTCATATTCACTGCTGCCATTTTTCTTGGATACAATTCATCTGCCTCTGCGCAAAAATATGGTGGAGGGTTGATAGACAAGATAGTTGCTCAAATAGGCAATGAAATGATTCAACTCTCAACCATTGAGGCTGAGGTACAAATGATGCTTTTCCAGGGAGTACCTTCAGATAAAAATCTTCGTTGCGAAGTACTTGAAAGATTAATGGAACAAAAGCTCTTTCTTGCTCAGGCGAGACTGGACAGTTTAACTCCCAATATGGAGAAGGTTGAACAAAATCTTAACCAAAGGATGCAGGAAGTAATGACTAGACTGGGAGGAGAAAAGGCCACAGAAGAATACTTCAAGAAACCACTGTACAAAATTAAGGAGGAGTGGCGTGAAACTCGCACCGAACTCTCCATGGTAAATAATATGCAGGCAGAAGTTGCTAAAAAAGCACCTGAACTTACACCTTCTGATATTGAAAAATATTATAAAAGACTGCCAAAGGACAGCCTTCCAATCATTTCTACTCAATATCAATACAGCCAGATAGTGCTTTACCCAGAAAAAGAGGCCGCCATTATGGCTGTAAAAGAAAGGTTACTAGAGTTTAGAGAGAGAATCATGAAGGGAGAAAAATTCAGTACTCTTGCAACAATGTATTCTCAGGATTTTGCCAGCGCTTCCAAGGGTGGAGAGCTTGGAATGGCGTCAAAACAGTTGTACTGGTCTCAATTCTCAGACGCAGCCATGGCACTTAAACCTGGTCAAGTTTCTCAGATAGTCGAAACCCCTGATGGCTTTCATATTATACAATTAATCAAAAAAGAAGGCGATATGTTCAATGCAAGGCATATTCTTCTTAAACCCATGTACACCAATTCAGACAAGGATA
The DNA here is from genome assembly GCA_018433265.1 of Bacteroidales bacterium. Next base: position 5,136 of record JAHDRO010000365.1, on the reverse strand, counting down.
AGGCTTTCAAAACCCTCGACAGTCTGAGAAATATGATACTTCTTGACAGCATAACTTTTGAACAGGCTGCAAGGCGTTTTTCTCAAGATCCTAAAAGCTATGTTAATGGAGGACTTGTGGCTGATGAAAATACAGGTTCAGTGTATTTTCTAGTAGACAGACTTAAACCAGAAGACTATGCTGTACTAAAAACACTCCAAGTCGGTGAAATTTCCGCTCCATTTGAATCCAGAGACAATGAGGGCAGAGAGGGTAATATTGTTTATAAAATTGTACGTCTCGATAAAGTAATCCCCTCGCATGTAGCCACATTTAAGGATGATTTTTACATTCTGCAACAAATGGCAGAAAACGAAGCTATAAACAAGGCTCTTGATGAATTTATCAAAGAAAAACAAGAAACTACATATATAAAGATTGACCCGATGTTTGAAAACTGTTCATTCAAAAGAGATGGCTGGATCAAAAAATGATGTACAGGAGCTTAATAACAATTCTACTATCTATACTGCCCTCTTTTCTTTTCTCCCAACAGCAACAGGTCCAGAGACCTGAAAAGAGTCTGATCAGATTGATTGATGCTAAATCTGCTGTTCTGACTACATCGATGGGAAGAGAATATCGAGAGATTAAAGGGCCTGCTCAATTTTTGCACGACAATACTTTGATTCTGTGCGATTCAGCCATATGGGACACCCAGGCCAATATTGTGGATGCAATTGGTCATGTCAAAATAATTCAAAAAAACACAACACTCTATAGTGACAACATAAAATATCTTGCAGATCAATCTCTTGCTCAGGTAAGAGGCAACTTGGTAGAGCTGATCGACAACGAAGGTGGCAGACTCCGTACAAACTTCATTGATTACTATACAAAAGACAGTATTGGAATGTTTTACAACGGAGGTTGCCTGATGAACGAGGATAGCAGCTTTATAGAGAGTTCTAATGGATATTATTATGCCAAAGAGGACAGGTTTCTGTTTCAAATGAAAGTAGAGATGCAATCAGATACCGTTTTGATGAAAACAGATTCACTGGCTTATCTTGCAAAGGAAAACAGAGCTGTTTTTCTTACTAAAACTCTGGCATGGCAAGGAGATGGATTTTTAATGGCAAATGGTGGGTGGTATGACAGAAAAAATGAGTATATACATTTTTCTAATGATGTATATATAAAAACTAAAAACAATGAAATATGGGCAAGAGAGATAGATTTTGACCGTAAAACAGGTAACGCAAAACTGGAATATGACGTTCAGGTACTCGATACAGCTCAATCAGCCATCATCCTCGCTGACAGAGTACACTACACAAGCAAGCCTGAATCGATAGTACTGGAGAAAGAACCATGCATAGCACTTTTTACAGTGGAAAATGAAGTCAGAGATACACTTTTTTTCTCAGCCGATACAATAATATATCAGACCAGACTGCATAAAGATGTTGATTCCTCTGTAATTGCTGTTTCGAAACAGAGGAGAGATCTAAGCAAAAGAGACCCAATTACTGAAATATACTCCTCCCTAAAAGCCAAAGCATCTCTCTTGAATAAAAAAAATTCTGATACAACTGCGGTTAAAAACTACGATTCAACCCAGGTTGCCAAAAAAGATACGGTGGCGGTAGATACTGTTGCTGTAAATATAGACACAGTAAAAGTAAAGTTTCTGACAGCTTTTAAGAATGTGAAATTTTACCGTAGCAATCTACAGGGAGTTTGTGATTCTCTCCAATTCAATTCCCTTGATTCTTTAATAAGGCTCTATAAGGAGCCAATATTATGGAGCGAAAACAAACAGCTTTCAGCAGATAGTATTCAGGTTATTCTTTCAGGCAGAAAACTTAAAAAAGCAGAGTTAAATTCTTCAGCATTTGTAGCCATGCAGGAGGACTCATCTCACTTCGACCAAGTTAAGAGTGCAGATATTATAATCTTCTTTGACGATGGAAAACTCAGCAGATTTGACGCTCTTGGCAGTGCTTCAGTTCTTTTTTTCTTTGAAGAAGACAGCGTCTTAACAACAATGAACGAAAAGGAGTGTAAGGCTCTTAGTGCCACTATGTTGAATAATAAGATACATAGAGTTCGCTACTTTGAAAACATAAATAGTAACGCATATCCGCTATTCAATCTTCCGGACAACAAGCAAAAACTCAAAGGATTCAAATGGGCAGATGAGAAAAGGCCTAAAAACCGTTATGATGTCTGCAATCGTACCATCAAAAGTTCTCAGGCCTCAACATTGGAAATGGCGGAAAAACCGCTCTTTACACAATTCGGAATCTACTTTTCTAAAATAAAAAAATGATTCTTAGTGTTACCAAATATTAAGAGGTAATCCATGCATCTTTTTACGGGCAAGTTCTTTTACCTCTAATATGACAGCTGGATTATCCGGATTGGAAAGTACCCTGTCAATGAGTTCGACAATATAAGGCATATCCTTCTCGACCAAGCCTCTTGAAGTAATGGCAGGAGTTCCAACTCTTATTCCTGATGTCTGGAAAGGAGATCGACTGTCAAAAGGAACCATGTTCTTATTGACAGTTATATCCGCCGATACAAGCAACTTCTCTGCAACTTTACCTGTGAGATCAGGAAATTTGCTTCTTAAATCTATAAGCATGAGGTGATTATCTGTACCTCCAGATACTACCTTATAACCTCTCTCAATAAAAGAGGACGCCATAGCAGCAGCATTATTCTTAACCTGTAGCTGATATGTCTTGAATTCCGGCTGGAGAGCCTCAAAGAATGAGACAGCCTTCGCAGCTATACAGTGCTCCAGTGGTCCGCCCTGTATGCCCGGGAAAACGCTTGAATTAATAACAGCAGACATCATCTTAACCTCTCCCTTAGGAGTCAGGATACCGAAAGGATTAGGAAAATCTTTTCCGATAAGTATTATGCCTCCACGCGGACCTCTAAGAGTTTTATGGGTAGTGGATGTGACAATATGGGCATGCTTAACCGGATTGTCAAGCAAACCTGCAGCAATCAGACCAGCAGGGTGTGCCATGTCCACCATCAGAATGGCTCCTATCTTATCCGCAATGGCTCTCATCCTTGCCCAGTCCCACTCTCTCGAATAAGCTGAAGCACCTCCTACAATAAGTTTAGGTTTGTATTCAAGAGCCTTGCGCTCCATCTCATCATAATCAACCAGACCAGTTTCCTTATTTAGTTGATAAGAAACCGCTTTATACCAAATACCTGACATGTTCACTGGAGATCCATGAGTAAGGTGCCCTCCATGAGACAGATCAAGTCCCATGAATGTGTCTCCCGGCTTAAGACAAGCCATAAAGACCGCCATATTAGCCTGAGCACCGGAGTGTGGCTGAACATTAGCGTATTCGGCATTAAAAAGTTGGCAAATCCGGTCAATGGCAAGTTGCTCAACCTGATCAACCACTTCGCAACCACCATAGTATCTTGCTCCGGGATAACCTTCGGCATATTTATTTGTAAGCACAGACCCTAAAGCTGCAAGCACTTGATTACTCACAAAATTTTCTGATGCAATTAATTCTATACCATGGAGCTGACGGTTTTCTTCCTTCTTAACTAATTCGGAAATCTGAAGATCTTGTTTCATTATGTTATATTTAAACTACAAATTATTATAAAACAACCTTCAAAGGTAATAATTATTTCCTGTTAATCTTTTTAAATTTAAGTTCTATCCATATTATTGTGTCTTTACCGTTTGCCTCTTTTTATCCACAAAAGATCTGCCAACCTGCATATCTTTAAGAGTTATAACAAGAACCCCGTTCTTACCTTTGTCTCCATAAATCTCAGTGGCAGCCTTGTCTTTCAGTACACTGATAGATTGTATAGCTCCCGGATCGAGTGCTTTCATAACCTTTATGTCTACCTCTTTTCCGTCAATAATGCAGAGTGGTATGGCATCTTTATTATTTTGATGATTCCTCAACTTGTCTGATAAGCTTCTTCAGATCTTCCAGTGAAACCTCCTCCTCTTCGATAAGAGATGAGACCACTCCGAGATATGAGTTTTTGAAGTACTTTCTTACGACATTGTCCAAGGCGCCTTTTTTATAATCGTTCCTGGAGATTATCGGATAGTACTGGTATGTGTTTCCAAAGGAGTGATGATTAAGAAAACCTTTCTCTTCCAATCCTCTTACGATTGTAGATAAAGTATTGAAATGAGGTTTCTTATCAGTATAAAAATCTATGAGTTCTCTTACAAAAAGAGCCCCTTTTTCCCAGAAGTGAGACATGATCTCCTCTTCTTTGGCTGTAAGTTTTTGCATTATTCAATCTTACTAAAATCTGAATACAAATATAACTATAAAATCTAGTTATTCAACTATTTTTTATAGTTATAATGTTAAACAAACTAAAAAGACGAATAAACGAAACAGAATGATAAAATAATTGTTATTAAATCACTCAATAATGACAACCCTGTTCAAAACAGGTCTGTCATAAGGCTCTTCTCTATCACCCTTAGCTATTACCTCTAGTTGTGAAGGATTAACACCAAACTTGTTTACAAGAGCATCAAATACGTTTTTTGCACGCTGTTCGCTAAGCCTCTGGTTAATCTTGGGATTACCTGTCTCCTTGTCTGCGTAACCTGTAATCTTGTAAGTTTTGCCAGATTGTTTCATGATTTCGGCATAATTACCAATATTAATCATGTCAGCAGTGGAAATTTTCGCACTGTTAATTACAAACCAGACAGACATCTTACCCATAAGATATTCTTTGACAGTGACAATTTCAGGAGCTTTGTTTTTTTCTGCATTCAGTTCTTCTGCAAGTTTCCTCGCTTCTGCATCAGCATCAGCTATCTTTTTTTCAAGATCAGAAATCTTGTTGGTATAAGGAGTATAATCACAAGGAACAGGTTCTACATATTTTGTAAAATCACGTCTGTTAAATTTATAAGTAAGGCCAATAGTTGCTGACGCCATACCCTCACCTTTATAACCGCCAACTGTTCCGTCGAATCTCTGGTGAACCAACAAGCCTCTAAGTTCAAGATTTGCATCAAGAGCATCAGAGAGTCTAATCTTATTAATCAATCCTCCGGAAATTCCAACTTCGTTATACTCGGGATTAATATCCTCCTTCCAGGATTTTGCCCAACCAACT
>JAHDRO010000360.1 GCA_018433265.1 Bacteroidales bacterium | reverse complement strand
AACAGGATTCTGGGCATAAATATCATTTGCGTTTTCTAAATCTTCAAACAAAAATTGATATATATCCTTTTGAGTGTTGAACTTGGGAGTTAAGGTTCCTCCTATCTTGCGACCTGAAAAAGCTTCTTCATATGGTACACTTCCAAACATATCGGTCATGTTTGAAAAAAAGAGCACTTTAAAGGTTAAAGCAATTGCTTCAAGAGATTTGTCTCCTTGCTTTACGGCAAGTTCATGCATATGATCAGTATTATTGCCGTAATTTGCATAGAAATTCCAGAATCCTCCCCAATCTCTTGATTCTTCAAGAAAATACTGATGCTCTCTACGAGTCACACCTCCTGTATGAGCAGTAAACTGAACTAATTCATTATTGTAATACCAGGTATCGTTAAGCCAATTGTTTGCTGAATTATATAATAATGGTTCAAACATTCCGGATGCTTGAATCATGCCTACAATTGCTTTATTAGGGTTTGTATTTGTCTCTTCAAAGTCTTTTGTACAAGAACTCATGACTCCAAGAAGAGCTATTCCAGATATGATAAATATTCTTTTCATCTTATTTCCTCTTATGCTTTAGAATTGCAGTCTTAAATTAACACCATATGAACGTGTCATTGGAAACGCACCGGTTTCAATTCCGTTAAATACATTTGTTCCTTGCAACATACCTGCTTCAGGATCAAATTGTGGCCAATTATCCCAAGAAAATATATTTGTTGCAAATATTGCTATTGAAGCTCCTTGAAGAAAACCAACCTTTTTACAAAGAGTTTCAGGCAAAGAATATTCAAGTCTTGCCTCTTTAAATTTAAGGAATGATGTATCGAAAGTATTAGCTTCTCCATTGTAACGATCTAGCGTCAATGCCTGATAATATGTATAAATACTGCTTGTGATTGTGTTATTTTGTGCACATACATAGGAGCCGTCTTCATTTGTAGATATGACATTTACTCCTTCTGCCACTTTGCCGTCATATCTTCCATCCAGAGAGTTTTTCAATTTCCCTTGATAGGAGAGAATACCATTAGTTACAGAAAATCTGTGGCCTCCCCACTGGTAGGTAAATGCCATATTTAAAGTCAATCTTTTATATCTAATTGAAGTATTTAATCCACCTTTCCAGTCAGGATTGACCTTCCCAAGACAAACATCTCTAGTCAAAGAAGGAAGTCCTGTAGTTGCATCAATTAATACCTGACCTGAACAATCTACATTATTACCATTTGCATCGACATAATAGGATCCTTCTGGAGCTCTTTTGAGCCCAAAACCGTATAATTTGTTCATCTCTTCACCAACATAAGAATAAACATGAAGTCTGCCACCAATTGTTGTACCCATATCTGTTTCAAGTGGTTGTGTTGGGTCCCATCCATCTTGTAATGACACCAGTTTATTCTTATTTGTTGACCAGTTAGCACTTATATTCCAAGTCCAATCCTTGGTTTTTACAGGAGTTGCATTAATTGCAAGCTCAATACCCTTGTTGTTTATCTCTCCTGCATTTATCTTCATTGCTGATGCTCCAACAATCGGATCTACATCAACAGCAACAATTTGGTTTGTAGTTGATGAATTATAAAAGGTAATATCAAAACCTAAACGATTCTGGAGAAATTTAGTTTCAAGACCAACTTCCCAACTTTCTACATTCTCAGGTTT
>JAHDRO010000004.1 GCA_018433265.1 Bacteroidales bacterium | reverse complement strand
TTTCGTAAATGACACCTTTTACACGACCATCCTGATGAATAATATTTCTTACATTAGCATTGCAAATAACTTCAACACCTAAACTGTCAAGGTGTTTCATCAATGTGTCAACAACGTCAGAGGCAACACCGGAAGCTGGAAACACCCTGTCACCCCTTTCAACAACACAATGTAACCCTAATTTTTCAAAAAAATTAATGGTATCTATATTTGAAAAAGAAAAAAAGGATGGTTTTAAAAAATTGGGATTAGGATGAATATGAACAGAAAATTCTTGCCATGGCTTAGTATTAGTAATATTACACCTTCCCTTACCTGTTATACGAACTTTCCTGCCGGTCCTATCCATCTTTTCAAGTAAAAGGACAGAGATCCCGTTGCTAGCAGCTGAAGCGGCAGCAAACATTCCCGCAGCTCCTCCGCCTATTACAACAAGATCTCTGACTCTCATTTCAAAAAAGAGAAAAATAATGTTAACTATTAAATGTATGCCATAGATTTTGTTTTTCCGGTAAGCACAAAATATCCATTTTCTGCCAATGCAAACATCTCGTCTTCACCAGGATAAACCTTGACAGGTGCGATAAATTTAACCATCTCTTCAATTTGAGACATTAATCTTAGATTATTAGCAATTCCGCCTGTAAGAAGAATAGCATCTACCTCTCCTTTCAAAACTGCGGCACATGCACCTATTGCCTTAGCAACATTAAATACAAAAGCATCACTAAGAAGAATAGCTTTCTCATTACCTTCTTGAACCATTTTCTCTATAAGATTGAAAGAATTTGTACCAAGATGAGCTACCATTCCCCCTTCACCAACAATCATTCTTGTCACCTCCGAAAGATTATATTTACCCGAAAAGCAAAGTTCGGCAAGAGGTAAAGCGGGTAATGTACCAGATCTTTCTGGCGAAAACGGTCCTTCTCCATTCAAGGCATTATTAACCTCTATCACTACCCCTTTTCTATGTGCACCAACAGAAACACCTCCTCCAAGATGAGCTATTATCAGATTGATATCTTCATATCTTCTGTTTAGAGACGCAGCATGTCTTCTTCCAATTGCCTTGTGATTAAGAGCATGAAATATTGAAACTCTCTCAAAAAGTGGATGACCAGCAATTCGAGCTATTGGCATTAATTCATCTACAACAATAGGATCAGCAATATAGGCTTTACAATTAGGAATAGAACTTGCAATATCTGCGGCAATAATTGCCCCGAGATTGCTTGCGTGTTCACCACCTCCTTTCTTTAAATCTTCAAGCATAGCATCATTGACCTCATAGACTCCTGATTTTACAGGTTTCAACAGACCTCCTCTTCCCATAATAACTGAAATGGAATCTAAAGCAACACCATGACTTTCTAAAGCTGATAAAATGACTCTCTTTCTAAATTCAAATTGATCTATAATTCTTTTATATGGCAAGAGTTCGTCTGTCGTGTGACGAAGGGTCTCTGTAAAAAGCTCATGTAAATCTTCGAATACTGCAATTTTAGTTGATGTAGAGCCTGGATTTATTACTAAAATCTTATATGCCATAACTGTATTAATTTGAAGTTAGCGCAGCTAAAGCTATTGAATTAAGTTTTGTGTCAATACTGTCCGATCTGCTGGAAAGAACACATGGTGCTTTAGCACCTGCAACCATTGCAGCAAGTCGTGTTCCTGAACAGAGTTGAGTATTTGTTTTGTAAAAGACATTCGCAGCCTCTAAATTTGGAAATACGAGACAGTCTGCATCTCCAGCAACAGGACTAACCAGATTTTTGACAGCTACAGCCTCTTGAGAAATAGCAACATCAAGTGCAAGTGGTCCATCAACATAACAAGCAGCTATTTGACCTCTCTCTGCCATTTTTGATATTATGGCAGCATCAATACAAGCAGGCATATTTGGAAGCATTTGCTCTGTTGCACACAATATTGCAACTTTCGGTTTTGCAATACCTAAAGCATGAGCAGTCTTAACGACGTAATTTGTCATTGCTATTTTTTGAGTAAGATCTGGTGCAGGAATTACTGCAATATCACTTAATACAAGCAATTTATGATAATTAGGATTGGACAGAACCGAAACATGACTTAAAACAGCTTTAGGGGGAAGCAATCCTTTTTCCTTGTTAAGAATAGCCCTCATATACTTGTCGGTAGAGCATAATCCCTTCATCAAGATATCCCCTTCTCCGGCATTAATCAAATCAACAGCCATTGAAACAGCTCTGAGTTCATCATCATTAGGAACAATTCTAAAAATTGAAGGATCGATATTCTCTTTAGAACATGCTTCCCGGATTCTTTTTTCATCACCGACAAGCGTTGCATCTACAATACCTGCTTCAATAGCAAGTTTAACCGCATTTATTGTATGATCATCCACACCCCATGCTGCTACAAGCCTTTTTTTAGGCCTGTTTCTCAAATTGTCAAAAATTTGCTCAAAAGAACTAATCATATTATAACTATTTTATTATTTAATTTATCATTAATTTCACATTATGACACAATAGCCATAGTATCCCTGGCTATAACGAGCTCTTCGTTGGTAGTAACTGCTGCCATTTTGACCTTGGAACCAGACTTAGAAATTATCACGTCTCTTCCTCTTGCATTTTTATTTGAATCAACGTCAAATTCAAGTCCCATATATTTAAGACGTAATCCAACCATCTCTCTAAGATGTGGGTCATTTTCTCCGATGCCTCCAGTAAAAACAATTAAATCTACACCATTCATAACTGCAGTATAAGCTCCAATATATTTTAAAACTCTGTAATACAATATATTAAGAGCAAGATTGGCTCTTTCATCTCCTTTGGCCGCAGCATCTTCTATATCCCTCGCATCAGAAGATTTTCCAAATACTCCTAAAAAGCCACTTTTTTTATTTAAAATTTTATTCATTTCACTAGCACTTAGCCCTTCCCTTTCCTGAATAAAAGTGATAATTCCAGGATCGATATCACCACATCTGGTACCCATGATTACCCCTTCAAGAGGAGTAAAACCCATTGAAGTATCGATGGATTTGCCGTTTTTTATAGAAGTTATCGAACCCCCGTTACCAAGATGACAAGTTATAATTTTTGATGTATTATAGTCCAAACCTGTCAACAAACAACCTTTTTTTGCCACAAACTGATGACTTGTACCATGAAATCCATACCTTCTAATTTTATACTTTGTATAATACTCATAAGGAAGTGGATACATATATGCATAATTAGGCATGGTTTGATGAAATGAAGTGTCAAAAACAGCAACTTGCTTCATGCCTGGAAGGAGTGTTTCTATAGCGCGTATCCCCAGTAAGTTGGCAGGATTGTGCAGAGGAGCCAGTTCACAAAGTTTTTCAATCTTTTCAATAACATCAGAATCTATTAATCTGCTTTCGCTAAAAAATTCACCTCCATGTGCAACACGGTGTCCTACAGCTTGAATATCTTGAAGAGAATTCAAGACTCCCTGTATGGGATCTACCAGAATATTTAAAACCTGTTTAATGCCAACAGTGTGATTTTCAATGGGCATTTCAACTTCATAATTGGGCCTCCCATTAACTTTATGGGTAAGTGTTCCTTTGTCAAGACCAATTCTTTCTACAATTCCCTTTGCCATTAAAGAATAGTCAGAATCACTCTTCATGTCAAGAACCTGATACTTGATTGAAGAGCTACCGCAGTTTAGAACCAATAAAATCATATGTTATCAAAATTAAAAAAATCAGTAAAAATCTGAAATTAGAATTTACAAAGTTATTAATAATTGCTCATTTAAAGCCAATATTTGTAAAAATTAATCTATTTTTACCCAAAATGAGGACGATGGAAAGTGGGAAGGTAGATATCACTTCTGACATTGAGGCCATAAGCAAAGCTCCTGCATTTACATTTATACTGTTTTATCTTGCAGGGATTCTTACAGGAAGCAGATTTTTCATTCAATCAACAATTTTGGTAAAGATTATAGTGCCTCTTGTTGTATTAGTTTTTTTAATTATATCAATTGGCTTTAAAAGAAGAAGCATGATCACAGAGTTTCTTCTTCCTGTTTTACTTTACCTGTCCATGTTTACAGCAGGTTGGATCAATATTGAATATTCAAACCTTTTAAATAATAGTGCTAAGTTTTCAAAAGTTGCAAATATTCAGGTGCTTAATGCTCAGTGTAAAATTACAGGAAAAATCTTGGAAAAAGAGAGAAGTTATCAAACAGAAGCACGTCTTATCGATTATAACGAAAAAATAATTCTTTATATCGATAAAAATGTCGATCGAAAATCTTTTGATATTGGCGACACTCTTGAATGCATTATAAGACCAAACAGAATTAACAACTATTTAAATTCAACTTTTGATTATGCAAGGTACATGGAAAAACAGGGGTTCTTTACAACATCTTATGTTAAAGCTAGTCAAGTTGCTGTTCGTAAGGCATCTAAGCTATCCCTCAAAGAGAAAATTATTAAGATAAGAGAGAATTACATTGATTATTTATTGAAGAATAAACATTTTTTTCATGAAAAGGCTGTTCTTATTGCACTCACTATTGGAGATAAATCTTTTATTGACGGTAATACAAAAAAAGCATTTTCAAATTCAGGAACTATGCATCTGATGGCTGTCTCAGGACTGCATGTCAGCTTTATTTATTCTCTCCTTTCGTCCATATTGGGATTTATGGGAATGAGCAGGTTTGCCAAAATTATAAGATTTATAATTGTATCACTGACTGTCTGGACTTATACTGCTTTGGTTGGATTTACACCTTCAATAATGAGAGCAGCCTTGATGGCAACTATTTATGAACTGTCATCAATAATCGAGAGAGAAGGCAGCAGCTTAAATACTCTTTCTGTCAGCGCTCTTATAATAACGATAGCTCAACCTGAATCCCTTTTTGAACTTGGTTTTCAGCTCTCATTTGCCTCTCTTCTTGCAATTATATTTATTCACCCAATCATTGTTAAATTAAATCCCTCACAAAATATCATAGTTAAATATCTATGGAATACCATTTCAATGTCTCTTGCATGCCAAATAGGGACATCTATTATAACTATTTATAATTTTCGTTTTGTGCCAACTTATTTTTTAATTACAAACCTGATTGCTATTCCTATTTCTGGTCTTATTCTTTATCTTGCTGCAATGCACTTATTTGCTTTATGGGTTGGGCTATTTCATGAACAAATTATGAATATAATTATTCATTTAACCAGAATACTTATCTATACAGTAAACCGGATTGAATCCCTCCCTTTAGCCATAATAGACTGTAGAGTGAACAACGGTCAAGCTGTAATATTGTCTGCTTTATTATTTATATCTGTATTAGGTATTCCAAAAGATAAGAATATGAGAAGACTGTCTATCAAAGCTCTGATTATCACATTTATAATATCTCTTTTAAAATAATAAACTGCTAAAATTATTTTATTGAAAAATTATTTGAATAAAAATTTTGTATTTCAGTTTTTTATTTAACTTTGTGACGTTAACTAAACATTTACTTATTAATTATTTACTACCGTTTCCATGAACATTTTTGTTTCAAGTTTAAGTTTCCGTGCTAAGAAGGAAGATTTAGCCGAACTATTTACACCTTATGGCGAAGTTACTTCTGCCAGGATTATCTTCAACAGAGAAACCCGTCGATCAAAAGGATATGGCTTCGTTGAAATGCCAAATGAGCAAGAAGGCAATGCAGCTATTTCAGCACTTAACGGTTCAGAACATATGGGACGTACAATCAACGTTGCCGTAGCTAATGACCGTCCTTCAAAAGAAGAGGCAGAATAGAGATATTCGATGTGTCAGAAAAAAGAGGGTTCTTTGAAACAAAGATCCCTCTTTTTTTTAACTGTTTTCAGTCAACTTTTGCACAAGTTTGAGATTTGAAAAAAATTCTCGTGCGAAAACTCTTATAACAGTATAAGCAGGAATGGCTACTAACATGCCGATTATCCCTCCAATACTCCCTGCAATAAGTATTACAAGAAAAATTTCAAGAGGATGCGCCTTTACACTATTAGAATATATGAATGGTTGAAAAACAAATACATCTATTTGATGGGCAATTAAAAAAATCAATGCTACCATAAGAATAAATTTTCCTCCTCCAGGCGTTGTAACTCCACGTTCCACAAAAGCCATTATGGTTCCAAAAGCACCCCCTGTTAGAGGTCCTATATAAGGTATTACATTCAAAACCCCGGCAAGAAAAGAGACGGCTACTGACAAAGACCAGCTCACACCTGCAATATAATGCAGTGAAAGAGAATTAATAATAGTTATTAAAATGGCTTCAATGCTGATTCCGATAAAATACCTGGCCAAAAGTTTATTAATAGAATCCAAAGCTCTAGAGACATTTTCGACGTATTTGTCAGGAAAAAGAGCAAGCACCATGTCATTAAACATATTTTCTTCCTTAATAAAAAAATACGAAATAAAAATAATAACAAATACAGCTAAACCAAATTGAATAATTATTGTAGTCAATGAGTTAAAAATATTAGTTATTACTCCAACATCCACAAGACCATCAAACTGATTTATAACAACATCTTCGACTTTGAATGCTGGGTCCAAAGCAGGAAACCATTTATGAAGCAAAGCATTAAATTGATCCAACATAGGAGAAAGATCTTTACCTAATGACTGAAAATCAATATTACTAATATTTGACATAAGCTGCCCAACTAAAGGTGTTATCAAAAAGAAAAGGCTAAAAAATACAGCAACAAGCAACATTAATGTCAATCCAGCAGCCAGACTGTTTGGCATAAAATGTTTACCTAATCTAATTTTAAGTAACAGATTTTTTAATGGCTTCCCTATTATTGAAAGGACTGCCGAAACCAGAATATAAATCAGAATATTACTGAAATACCATGCTAAGAAACAGATAATCAGGGCAATTGAGATACCCATAATATATTTTGCCAACTGATTCATCCTAAATGGCTTTATTGACAAAAGTAAGAAATTTTTATATTTTTGTGACACAGACTTAAATACTTATTTAATTTATTCACATGAAAAAGCTTTTAATAACTTTATTCTTATTAGTTAATATCTCTTTACTTTCTGCTAATGAAGGAATGTGGCTTCCTTCCCTGATTAAAGACAGAATTCCTGAAATGAAAAAAATGGGTTTTAAACTTTCTTCAGAAGATATCTACAGTATTAATAAAGCTTCTATGAAAGATGCAATTGTTCATTTTGGAGGAGGTTGCACAGGAGAATTAATTTCTGAAAAAGGGCTTTTAATCACAAATCATCACTGTGGATTCAGTTACATACAGTCTCACAGTACAGCAGAACACGATTACCTGAAAGACGGATT
>JAHDRO010000047.1 GCA_018433265.1 Bacteroidales bacterium | reverse complement strand
TTGCAGGGGCAACTTTTGGAAATCTTGGATCGATTACGCCAGAACCACCAGTATAACTATTAGTGTAAAGATTCAGATACCATCTGGTCATACGTTGTGAAGTACCATATCCTACAGCATCCCAAGTTGTGTTTGCTTGATAAGGGTCTGATACAGTAATATTGGTGGCATCTCCCTGAACATTGTAATGTTTCATAACAGTATTGTCGGCATTGGATTGAGGTGCATTTTCCAATGCTGCAAGAACAGCATCAGCACTGTAATTTGACTTCTTTGAAATCATGTTAAGATAACGAGCCTTAACTCCATAACACAATTTAATCCATTTCTGGACATTTCCGCCATTCCAGGTATCTCCGGCAGATAGTGGTGTTGAACCGGCTTCTTGTGTCATGTTAAAGTACTCAATAGCACGATCCAGATCAGCCATACAACCATTATAGATAGTCTCTCCATCATCATATGCAGGGTTATATTTACCTGTGAAAGCCTCTGTATAAGGAATCTCTCCATGTAGATCGAGCATCATCAAAAAGCCCATTGCCCTTATACAATAAGCAGCTCCAATATAATGATAGGAACCGGTTTCGTTAGCCTTATCTATCATGGGCTGCAAATTCACGCCTGCACCAACAAACCAGTTCTGATAGATAGTTGTACAACTTCCCTGGGCAGGATTCCATGCAGCCAACAATCCATTGCCTGAAGTAGTTGAAGTTTGTGTAATAATTCCTGCAATTGTACTTGTACGCATGTTGGCAGTACCATATGCATACATAAAATAATGTTGTATCCATGGCAGCCTGATTTCTACTGTAGCACTCTTGTCACTTGGGTTATCAGGGTCAACATTGACATCTAACCATTCATTACACGAGGAGATACTAAGTAGGAAAACCAGACTTAAAGTTATACGTAATATATTTTTCATAATCATACCTTTTTAAATCTGTTAATTAAAATGTTAAATTGATGCCAAATGTCACGTTCCTGGTAGAAGGCACACCACAGTAATCAATACCCATTGAACCTGAACCACCTGTCCCGGATCCTGAAACACTTACTTCCGGGTCCATCCCTTTGTAGTTAGTCCATACAAACAGGTTGTTGCCTGATAAGTTTGCAGAAAGACCTTTTATGAAACCATCTTTCTTGAACATGCTTGTAAAATCATATGTGAGTGAGATAGAACGAAGTCTTAACCAGTTTGTGTCTGTAATAAAATTATATGAATTATCGCAGTAACTTGACCAGTATTGCTGTATCATATAGGCTCCTGAATAGGTTGCATTGTTAACAACGTAGTTTTGGCCACGCTCATAAGTATAACTTAACGGTTGACCGGAAGTTTTTCCTACACCAGAAACAGTTACGGCATCACGCTGGAGAGTCCTTTTACTTAAACCCTTCATTGTAGTGTAGTACTCAGTACCATTATAGATATCACCACCTATCCTTATATCGAGAAGGAATGAAAAATCCAGATTCTTATAACGGAAACTGTTATTCAAACCTCCAATAACCTTAGGCTCCCTGTTACCTACAATATTTGTAGTGACTTTAGTTGTGGTATAGAGTCCTGTAGCTTCATCAATTACATACCTTCCACCTGGGATTTCCTTGCCGTCAGCGTCCTCTTCTCTTATCCAGTAATCTCCGGTCATACCAAGGAAATAGCCGCCATTTGGAATAGAAGCAGCCTTAACACCTCCTATCTGAACATCGGTTACATAAAACAAACCTACTCCAGGAAGAAAATCTCCAAGTTTGCCACGGTTACCGGAAAGATTAAGAGTTACATCCCATGTAAAATCCTTTTTATCAATAGGAGTAGCATTTATTGATAGCTCCATCCCCTTATTTTGCACAGAACCACTATTTAGAGTGAGGAATATATAGCCTGTTGACTGGCAAAGACGAGGGGCTGCAAGCTGGTTTTTAGTTTCACTGTTATAATATGTGAAATCAAGACCTAACCTGCCCTTTAGAAATCTAAGCTCTGTGCCTATCTCATAGGATGTCTGAATCTCAGGTTTTAAATTAGGACCACCTCCAGTCCAGCTATTACCAGTACCAACAAATTCACCACTTACTGTTTGAGATGGCCAAAGATAAGTGTTGGTAGCATATGCGTCAGCGTCCTTACCTACTTGAGCCCATGAAAGACGAAGCTTTCCATAAGAAAGAATATCATTTTTAGGTATTAACTCAGTAAACAGGAAACTACCTGAAACCGAAGGGTAAAAATAAGATCTGTTTTCCTTTGGAAGAGTCGATGACCAGTCGTTACGACCAGTCACAGTTAAATAGGCAATGTTTTTGTAATTGGCTCTAAATTCTCCAAAAACACCGACCATACGCTTCTTCATATTCCTCTCAGTGAAAAACTTGTTTAGATCAATTATATTCGCAAAACTGATAGTACCTGGGGTTTGAAAATCATATCCCCAATGTGTCCATGTGGACCTCTCTGTGTCTTCTATAGCTTGACCAAGCAAAAGACCGAAATCAAAATCATTGAAACTCTTCTGGAAATTAAGCATCAAATTTGATGACAAGTAGTTATATTTACCATTGCTCTTGTTGAGACGACCTTTTTGAT
>JAHDRO010000122.1 GCA_018433265.1 Bacteroidales bacterium | reverse complement strand
TTGCCTATCATTATTTTTTTTGGACGAATAGTAGATGTCTCACTTGGTACTCTCAGGATTATCTTTGTTTCGAAGGGAGAAAAATATAAAGCTCCTCTTATCGGTTTTTTTGAGGTATTTATTTGGATTGTGGTGATATCTGAAATTTTTTCGAGAGCAAATTCGATGCTTTCTTATGTTGCCTATGCAGCCGGCTACGCCTCAGGCAATTTTGTGGGCATAATAATTGAGCAAAAAATAGCTTACGGAGTTCTTCTCGTTAGGATTTTTACTCAGAAAGGAGGCTCGCCTCTTGTTTATATACTTAGTAGCGAAGGATATGGTGGTACTAGTATTTCAGGAAAAGGATCTCAGGCTCAGGTAGATATTGTAGAAACCGTAATTGATAGGAAATCAATGAAGAAGGTGGAAAATTTAATTAACCGTTATGATCCCCAGGCCTTTTTTATCGTGGAAGATGTTCGTTCTAAAAGAAAAGGCATTTTTCCTAAAAGCGAGTCGCTTTTTAGTAGATGGAGACAAGGTAAATAATCTAAGTACATGATAAGAATTACAATATATCAATTTCATGGTCACAGTAAGGGTTTAAAAGGTAATGTGATACATTTTAATATTATTATTTTTTAATATGTTCATCTCAGAAGAAAATTAGATTTTTCATCAAGATTATGAACAAATGTTCAAAATATTTATATCTTTGCTGCATTAATTTCAATTATTTTAAAAGAAAAATTTATGTCTCGCCCAAAACAATGTCGAAAAATTGTTTCTCCGCCTTTGATGTCAGGCTTTAAACCTTTTGGTATTCCGCGCTCGATGATTAAAGAAGTAATTCTGCTTTACGACGAATATGAATCAATTCGATTACTGGATTATGAAGGATTACTTCAAGAAGAAGCTGCTGAAAAAATGAACATATCGCGTCCGACACTTACCCGTATTTATGAAAATGCACGCAAAACCATTGCAAAAGCATTTGTTGAAGGAGAAACGATTATAATTGAAGGAGGAAATGTCCATTTTGGAACAATTTGGTATCGTTGCAGAAAATGCAACAAATTAATCGAGGGTATTGAAAATCATACACCTTGCAAAAACTGCACAAGTTATGGTAACGATGAATTATTTCAAATCAATAAGGACTAAATGAAATTAGTGGTATTATCAGATTACAGACATTAAAGAGCTTATACCACTCGAGCATGAGCTACGATTATATCCTCGTTGGATCGATTGTAGAAGATTTTATTACCGATAAATTAAATCTTAATGTTAACTACTGTAGTAAATAATAGTAAATAATTTTTTATGAATAGATTTTTAATAGGATTCTTAAGTGTTTTTTCTTTTATAAATATCAATTTTGTATTTGGTCAAACTAAGGGCGTTTCGCTTGAACGGGCAATAGAACTGGCTCTTTTGAACAATCTTGAATACAATGCCTGCAAACTTAAGGTCGAGCAAAGCAAGACATTAATCCCGACCGCTCTTACTATTGACAAGGCTACCATATCATATTCTTATGATTCGAATAATCTTGCAGAGAACAATCATCCTTTAAATGTTTATGGGATCGAACAGAGTTTTAGTTTTCCGACTCTTTATTCTGCCCAATACAAAGTTACCCGCTCCGAGAGTGAGCTGGCTAATAGAGAGTTGGAAATTGTTGAAAAGCAATTAATAAAGGATGTTACACACTCATACTATGAGATTCAATATAACATGAATAAATTAATGCGTTACCGTGTATTGGATACTATTTACGATAAATTTATACAAAATGTTGAGGATAGATTTAATAGAGGAGAAGCCAAGAGTCTTGATCTTTTTAATGCAAGAGCTAAACATCAGCAGATTGAGATACTTTTGAATGATATTACTTATGCTACCAGGCTTGCCTATAAAAAGCTGAGACTTTTAATTAATGCTGATACTCTTATTGTAGTGCCACTAAGTGATTTGAAGGAGCTTACTATATTAAATGAGGATATTGACTCTAATCCGGGACTAAAGTATGTTAATCAGGAGGTAAATTTGCAGTCAGATATGTTAAGAGTAGAAAGAAACAAACTTTTTCCGGACATTACTATAGGTTATTATAATGGCTCAAATCGTTTTGTGGGTTCAAAAAATTATCCTTCTTATGAAATTGGTATAACAATTCCATTATTTTTTATTGAGCAAAAGGCAAGAATCAATGCGGCAAAGATAGGAATTGAAGCTTCCAGGAAATATGCAGAGTATTACAAATTGTCTCTTTTACTGAAGATTGAAGAGCTGAAGAGTGAATTGAAAAAATACAGAGGTCATTTGGAATACTATTACACTACAGGAAGACAAATGAGCAGGGAGATTGAAAAAGAGGCAAGAGATGGTTATGAAAAGGGAGTTATCGACTACTATAGTTTTGTGGAAAGTATTCAAAATGCTACATTAATTGAATTGGAATATCTGGATTGGCTATTTCAGTATAATAGTACAGTGCTGGAAATAAATTACTTGATACTTGAAAGTAGATGACAACAGAGGCCGTCTACTTTTTTTAGACAGCCTCTTATTTTACAGAATTAGATTTAAATATTATTTTATAATATAGGTTCAAAAATAAATGTCATTCTATTTTTATCTTTAGTTAAATCGTTTGCAAATTTCTTAACACTTTTAACAGTAATCTTGTCGAGAAGTGCTTCTTCCTGATCTTCAAAAGTAGGGAAACCCATAAGTGCATTAGAAATGGTGGTTATCCAAGAGTATTCGGCCGGATTTTTTGAAGCAAATTTCTTTTGAAGATATAGTTTGTATGCTGTAACTTCTTGTTCTGTAGGCCCATTCTTTTTAAAATTATCCATCTCATCTTGAACAACTTGTAGTAAGTCATCTACTAGTTTGGGATCTGTATTAAAATCAATACTACACTCGGCAATCTGTGATGGATATTTTTCCAGATATGAACTGCATCCTACATGATATGTGCCTCCTCTTTCTTCTCTAATGGATGCCATGTATCTGTCACTCATAATTGTGGAGAAGAATTTAGCATTAAGGTTGTTTAATGCATTATAGGCCATTTGGGAGTAATAGTATCTCGTTACAGATGCTTTAGTACTCTTTTGATTTTTAGCTTTATATCTAAGATAAACCTCGCCTGTTGTCCTCTCGTCATAACGCGAAACGTTTGTAGCAGGTAATTTTTTATTTTCAGGCACATTTGAAAGGTATTTTTCAAGATATGGTTTTGCCTCTTGTGCACTCATTGGACCTGAAAATACAAATGTATAACCATTAATTCCCTTGAAAAGTGCTTCATGAAGAGCTACAAGTTTTTCAGGTGTAACATTCTGCAAATAATCTTTTGTGAAGTCATCTCCTCTTTTGCGTGTCTTAAATCTGAGTTTTGAGACTGAATCATTGAAGATATTAGTTTCTGATTTGCCTTGCTCGATATTCTTGATAGCATTGCTGATAGATCTTTTAAAATCATCTTTGTTTACTGTGCACTCCGAAAGCGATGTGTAAAGTAGCTTAAAGAAATCATCAATTTTCTTAGGATCAAAATCGCCGGATAGTGTGCTGTATCTCATTGTTGGGGAAAATCTCAGAGATATGTTTCTGCTGAAAGACCATTTTGCAAGCTCATCTTTTGATAAAGAATCGACAGAGAAAAGAGTATTATATCTGTCAGCAAATTTGATGTCCATAACATCTATGTTAGTGAAGTAGCCTCCTTCTCTCAAAGCTCTCATCTGTACTGAATTTGAACTGCCTTTGTGTTCATTCCAGATCACTCGAGTCCCATTGGAAAGGATAATTTCAACGGTTGAGTCAAGTTGCTTGTAAATAGGAGTTTTAAAGTCTTTGTTAGTTAGCTGCTTAATCGATGTTATATTTTTGGGGCTCAAGGTTACATTAAAGTTAAGGCCTCTTTTACTTACAGGTTTAAATCTTGCTAAATCCTTACCATTAATCTCTTCGCACAATTTGAGAATCTCTTCTTTTGTGGGTAAATACTGTTTTTCACTTTCTGGTGTAAACAAAACAATAACTCTATTTTCTTTTGTAAGCATGCTTCTTATGCTGCTGTTCAAATCTTCCAAAGTAATATTGTCAAGACAACTAACAGCTATGTTGTAAAATGTTTCAGGAGTTATTAGTGGATAGTCTCGAGTAAAGTTTTCGACAATTAGGTTTACCCAATCGATATTCTTAGGTTTTTTGCTCTTTTGATAATTTTTTGCAAAAGTAATTTTAGCATTTTGAACTGCTTTCTCAAGCTCTTCTTGCTCTGCTCCATAGTATGTAAGTCTTTCAACTTCATTCAATATGCCTTTTGTAGCTTTTAACATATCAGCAGGTGAGTGAGGCATTGCAGTCATGATGAAAGTTGTTTTGGCATAGTTGATTTGACTGAATACAGGCACACAATTTCTAAATGGTGCATCTTTACTTTGAGAAGCTATAGCTGTACGCTCTTTCATGATATCTGCAATTAGTGTTTTCATTACTTCTCTGTAGATTAGTTTATTAGTGGCCTTTTCTTCCGGAGTTAAATTTGGTATTTTAATAATTAATCTTGAAGAATATGATTTGCTTTCAGGGTCTGTAAGTAAACCAATTATTGGTTCTTTGTTGTCAGGAACTGTGTAAACTTCTCTTTTTGCAGGATTTTTTGCTGCAGGAATAGTGGAAAATAATGTTATAATTCTCTGCTCAATATCATTGACGTCAATATCCCCAACAACAACTACTGCTTGTAAGTCGGGTCTGTACCACTTATGATAATAGTCGACAAGAGTCTGTGGTGTAAAGTTGTTTACAACCTCCATCAAACCGATAACATCTCTTTCAGCAAATCGAGAACCTGTCTGTTCAATCTTTGAAATACCTTTCATCATTCTACTTCTTGCATCGTCTCCACGTCTCCACTCTTCACGTATTACTCCTCTCTCAGCTTCAATCTCTGCCGGTTCACATGATATATAGTGTGACCAATCGTGCAGAGCAAGCAATGCAGTATCGATTATTGTGGACCGATATGTAGGGACTGCCGAAATATTGTAGACCGTTCTGTCCATGGAGGTATATGCATTTATATTGTAGCCAAACTGAACTCCAATCCGATTGAAATATTCAAGCAAACTTTTTTTCGGAAAGTTTTTTGTCCCATTGAAAGCCATGTGTTCCAAAAAATGGGCAAGACCTCTTTGGTCATCATTTTCTTGTAAAGAACCAACATTGTGGATTATAAAAAATTCTGCCTGTCCTGTTGGGTTTAAACTTCTTCTGATATAATATGTCAAGCCATTGTCGAGTTTGCCTATTTTGATTTCAGGATCAACTGAAAGTTTTTCACTTCTGTTAAATGGCTTCTTGTCATTTGCTCCATTTTGGGCGTAGGCAGAAGATATACCCATACAAATAAAAAGGGTACAAAGTATTTTATTAAAAATTGTCATCTTGAAATATTTTTTTAATTCTATTTATTTTATAATATGCATTTCATCTATAAGATATCCGGCACCTGCATATTTGTCTATTATCCATAAAACATACCTGATATCAACATTGACACACTTATTCATCTGAGGATGAAAATATGCATCTGATGCAAGAGATTCTTTATTACCGTCAAATGCTAGTCCTATTATTTCACCATTGGAGTTCATAACAGGGCTTCCAGAATTACCACCTGTTATGTCATTATCAGTGAGAAAATTGATAAACATTTTCCCTTTTTCACAATAATTTCCCCAATCTTTATTTTCCAGAAAACCAAGCATGCGAGGTTTAATATTAAAATCATAGTTATCAGGATTGTACTTGTCCCATAGCCCCTGAGTAGTTGTTTGTGATTTACAGTGTATACCGTCTGACGGATCAAGTGGTCCGACTGTGCCATAAGTGAGTCTCATAGTAGAATTTGCATCAGGGTACTGATTTCTACCTTTATCGAGATTCATTTGGTACACGACTCTTCCATACTCTGCTTCGAGTTGATCGATACTTTCTCCTTTGCAAATTTTAGAAATAGCTTCATTAAATGGTCTTACTCCTATTGATTTACTCATCAGATTAAGAGGATCTTCTCCAAAAACAGAAACCGGCTGATCATTTTTTACTATTTGTCTGAATTTTTCGGGATTCGTGAAAATAGAGTTGTTAAAAATATAATCGGCCATAGCTTCACCATCATTATTAAACTGCTTTGCAAGACCATTAATGTAGTCTCCCCTGTATAAAGGAGGCACGTTGTCTACAAATGTTTTGAGTGTATACTTGAGCATTTCGTGTTCAGCTCTCATATCACATTCTTTATAGATCTTCTCTATTTCTTTTATGAAATTAACATATTCGCGCTGTCCGACTTTGAGTGTATCAAGATTGTCTCTGTTTGACGAATTATTCAGCGAGCCTGCCTTGTTTGCAATTGCTATAAGGCCATAACCTCCTACCAAAGTGTTTTGATAATATTTTTTGATGCGTGTTATTTCTTCTGTCCCATTATATCTTGTAGATAGTTTCTGTAGAAGGCCTCCCCATTTTGCTTGTCTTTGGGAGTCACTGTCAATCCATTGTTGGAGTTCTTTCTCCCTTTCTTGGAAAATTTTTTCCACTCCGAAGCGGCGAAAGTTCATAACTTCTCCTTCCAGCATTTCCTGTAAATTTGATATTCCAAAATAATAATCTGCATATTTTAGTCTAATATTTGGATCACTTTTCATCCACTTGTTGAGAATATCCAGTTTCTCTCTCATAATTTTCACTGATATAGGATTTGTTACTTTTTCCTTTTCGTGAATGCTGAATGAACTGCTATATCTGTTTGTCCTTCCAGGAAAACCCAGGATCATGGTAAAGTCTCCATCCTTTATTCCCTTTGTGGAAATTGGAAGTACTTTTTTAGGAGAGATCGGCACATTGTCAACTGAATATGGAGCAGGTTTGCCATCTCTATTCCCATAAACCCTATACAAAGCAAAATCTCCCTTATGCTGAGGCCATTCCCAGTTATCTGTTTCACCGCCAAATGCAGCTACAGACACCGGTGGTGCACCTACAAAACGGATATCGGTATATACTTCGTAGTAGAACATATAATATTTTGATCCTCTCCACATTGAATTGCATGATGTCTCCATACCAGACTGTTTCGAATGCTTTGTTTCGATGATATTTGTAATTTTTCTCATGCCCCCTGGTATGTTGTTTTTCTTGAGTGAGTCTGAAATTTGTTTAATCTCATCCGTTACGTCTGTGACTTTTCTCAAGAAAAAGACTGATTTGCCTTTTATAGGGATTTCCTGACTGATATTCATAGCCCATTATCCATCTTCGATATATTTCTTTTCAGGAGTGCTG
>JAHDRO010000258.1 GCA_018433265.1 Bacteroidales bacterium | reverse complement strand
CAGAGAATGAGATATTAAAAAAAGCTTTAGGCATCATCTCCAAGAGCGACCGTTGATTTATAGGTTTATATTTGATCATGAGCATAAATGGACGATTGAGATGGACTTGTTACCTTTGGATGGACAAATAGTTAAGCAAAAAACTTAACTTTAAGAGATGAAAGTACAACGAATGCATTATGATCGTAAATTCAAGGAAAATGCGGTCAAATTAAGTTATCAGCGAGACAATATCAATGATCTTGCAAGGGAATTAGGAATCAGATCAGAGTTGGTTTATCGTTGGCGCAGGGAATTAAAGGAGTACGGTGCGGGTAGTTTTTCGGGACACGGAGTTCCCAATCTCACTCCGGAGATGAAAGAGATATCTGATCTCAAGAAACAGGTTCAACGCATAGAGACAGAGAATGAGATATTAAAAAAAGCTTTAGGCATCATCTCCAAGAGCGATCGCTGATTTATAATTTTATATCTGATCATGAGCATAAATGGACGATTGAGATGATGTGCAGGGTATTGATGATAAAAAGGAGCAGCTATTATGCATGGAAACACAGGAAAGATGGTAAAACGGCCTCTATCCTGTTGCAGAAAATATACTCAACAGGGAATTCAATGTTTCCGTACCAGGTAAGGCATATGTGTCTGATATCACATATATCCTGACAATAGAGGGGTTTCTCTATCTCACAAGTGTGATAGATCTCTTTGACAGGAAGGTTATTGGATGGTCAATGAGTAACGGACTAAGTTGCCAGGAGACTGTAATATCTGCTTGGAGTATGGCATTAAACCGCAGGGCAAAATGCAACGATCTGATATTCCATTCAGACAAGGGCATCCAATATGCCTGTAAAGCGGCTGTAAATACCTTGAAATCACACGATATAACACAAAGCATGAGTAGGAAGGGGAACTGTTGGGACAATGCCGTTGCCGAGAGTTTTTTCAAGACATTAAAGACTGAACTGATTTACGGAAGCAAGAGATTAAACAAGGAACAGACCAGAATTGCAATCTTTGAATACATTGAATTATGATATAATAAAAAAAGAAGGCATTCTACCCTCAACAACCTTACTATTGATGAATTCTGGGATAATTTTTATAAATCAAAAATTAATTTATTAAATGTTGCTTAACCTTTTGTCCAAAAAATGTTTGCAATTCCAGTAATTTGTTATCAAAGTCTGACAATCTTATTGTCTGATTAATCATGTTGAGAGAAAAGCAAGTGAAAAACCTGGGTATTATTCCGGAAAGTGGATGAGTATGCTCCGAAATATCCATGAAAGGACAACTGTAATATTTTCAACCCAGCAAAGAATTTTACTTGCGGATTTTAGGATAAGTGTAAATTTGCAAAGAGAAACTTGAGCGGCAATCTTAATTGATTGTCGCAATTTCTGTTTGAAGGATTGTGAGTATTAAAATTTATTACGCAATAAACTCGTTATGGGCAAGCTGAAAAAACGCACGCAGACAGCTTACAGCAAACTGAAAATAAAGTTGTAAATTTACAAGAAAATATATATGAATATGACAATAAAAGCAAAACCATTCATAAAATGGGTTGGTGGTAAAACCCAACTAATTGAAAGCATTGAAAAGGCTTTGCCTGAAAATTTTGCTGAAATTAAAAATGTTACTTATATAGAGCCGTTTGTTGGTGGAGGAGCTGTTTTATTTTGGATTTTACAACAATATCCGAATATTACAAAAGCTGTTATTAATGACATTAATCCTGATCTAACAT
>JAHDRO010000029.1 GCA_018433265.1 Bacteroidales bacterium | reverse complement strand
GATACGGAATAAGCGGCGAAGGGACCCCTTATCTGATATATTATGTGGGGAACCTTGGGATGCGATTGGCATACGTCATACAGCAGCTTGATGTATCTCTATCTCCAGTTTTTCCCAACTTGCAGGTTGACAGCTTCTATGATTGGGCTACTCCCTATGGTTATGGGGGACCCTTGGTAGAAGGATACAATCAAACCGACATGAGCGAGTTTTTTGTTGTGTTGAGCGAGTATTGCCATAATCATCAGATTGTCTCCCAGTTCATTCGATTCCATCCATTATTGGGCAATCATGTGTATTTTCAAGGATTTTCTGAGATTCGTCTTGAGAAACAAACAGTTGTAGTCGACCTCAAGAGCCATGATGTTATTTGGAAAAATCTAGATTCCAAGAATAGGAATATGGTGCGGAAAGCACAAAAACTAGGTGTTGAAATTTCCCTTGATGAAGATTTTAAAAGGATTGATGATTTTTGTAGTTTGTATCAAAGGACTATGGTGAGGAACCAAGCCCATGGATTCTTTTTTTTCCCGAAGGACTATTTCTTGAACCTCAAGAAACAGTTGGGATCCCATGTTGTGTTGTTCCATGCTAAATATCAGGATAGGATTATTGCCTCGACAATGATACTAAGAAATGAGAGATATCTTCATTATCATTTGTCTGGAGCAGATCAAGAATTCATGTATTTGGCTCCAAATAATCTTATGCTGGTCTCAATTGCAGAATGGGGTTCAGAGCAGGGAGCTGTAAGTTTTCATCTCGGGGGTGGCGTATTGAGAGACGATTCCTTGTTTGCCTTCAAAAAGTCTTTTAATAAAAATGGTTTGCTTGATTTCCATATCGGTTCTAATATTTTCTGCAAAGATGCATACGCCGATTTGATGGAACATCGAAAAAATGCGGATCCTACGTTCAATCCGGGCAAACGTTTGATACAATACAGGCAAGGTGAATGACATGCATACAATGATTATTGCAGAAGCTGGAGTAAACCATAATGGAAAGATGGATCTTGCGTACAAGCTGATTGATGTTGCATTCAAGGCAGGCGCTGATTACGTAAAGTTCCAGACTTGGAAGAGTGAAAATATCATTTCAAGATACGCACAAAAGGCAGCATACCAGAAAGAGACTACCGATGCTGCTGAATCAATGCTTGAAATGGAAAAGCGGTTGGAACTATCGTACAAGCAATTCATTGACCTGAAAGCATATTGTGATTCTATAGGTATTGGATTTCTCTCCACCCCGTTCGATGTTGAGAGTGCGCGGTTCCTTCATGAACTGGGTCTAGGATTGATTAAGGTCCCATCAGGTGAGATAACCAATCTGCCGTTACTTGAGGAAATCGGTAGTCATCCCTGGAATATCATTCTTTCCACGGGTATGAGTGAGATTCAGGAAATTGAAGCGGCGATTGCTGTTCTTGGAATACCAGAAAGAATAACCCTCATGCAATGTAATACGCAGTATCCGACACCAATGCAGGACATTAACTTGAACGTGATGAGTACGCTAAGAGAGCACTTCCGAATTCCAGTGGGCCTTTCGGATCATTCTCTTGGGATTGAGGTCTCGATAGCTGCAGTAGCTTTAGGAGCTCAGGTTGTTGAGAAGCACATAACTCTTGATCGAGAAATGAAAGGCCCGGACCATAAAGCCTCCATCGAGCCAAATGAATTATCGACAATGATACGAGCAATCCGAAATATTGAACAGGCTCTAGGCGACGGCACAAAACGGGTTACAGATTCCGAGAAAGAGAATCTTGCAATAGCCAGGAAAAGCATTGTTGCCAAACAACGGATTCTGAAGGGAGAACTATTCACAGACCAGAACTTGGCAGCCAAAAGACCTGGGTCCGGAATTTCTCCTATGCGATGGCATGATATTATTGGCTTGACGGCGATGAGGGACTTCGAAGAGGATGAGCTCATTGAGATTTAACCAGGTTGTATATGAACTATAAGATTTGCGTTGTTACTGCAACGAGAGCGGAATATGGGTTATTGAGTGGATTGATCAAGAAAATCCATCAAGATCAGGATTGTGAGTTGCAACTGATTGTGACAGGTACGCATCTTGATCCCAAATATGGGAATACCTTTCTGGAAATCGTTGAGGATGGGATTCCCATCCAGGCAAGGATACCCATCATCATGGGAACGGATGAGAAGTCTATACTGGCTACGATGGCAAATGCAATCATGTACGTCGGTGAATGTATATTCGAAGTCCATCCTGATATCGTGGTTGTCCTCGGAGACCGGTATGAGATACATGCGATAGCTTCAGCATGCGTTTCTTTAGGTATCCCCTTGGCTCATATTTCT
>JAHDRO010000203.1 GCA_018433265.1 Bacteroidales bacterium | reverse complement strand
TATCTTGCTTTCTCCACTGTCACCCAGAAGTGTGATAAATACCTTATATTTTTTATTATATGCATACTCCCCGTATGGCCCTAAATCCAAAAATAGGGCTTCATTTAGGTAAAATCTGGCAAAAAGGCCAGCTGTCAAGTTACTTGACCGATAATATTCTTTATGAATAGTTCCGATATCGTCACTCACAACAAGAGGATTATGAAGATATGCCTTGTCAAGCTTGTATGAATCAAAAGAAAGATTGATATAAGAACCTGCAGCAAAAAAACTTCTCCCCTTTCTATAAACATCTCTAAATCCTACCTGTATCTCGTAAGAGTTCCCGTAATAAATTAACATGTATTTTTCGTTATTATCATTAACAGTCAAGCCCACTCCAATAAACATCTCACTGTAATGACTTGTATGACAAGACTTCATCTCGGTTTCAGCCGTATTAACCTTGAGAGGTGATTGTAAGACTATCTCTGTTGATCCTATTTGAACTACTTTTTGAGCAAATGATACTGTATGGAAACATGTTGTCATAAGCATGGGCACAATAGTCAATAATAGAGCCTTCTTCATGTTCTTATTTTTTTATTTTAATATTTCCTTTCATTAATGCATCTATCACAGATTTGTCAATATCTCCCTGAATATAAAATACAGCATATTCTGACTGAGAATCAGCTATCAATAAAAGCAAAGAATTATCTTCTTTTCTTGAATACATCTCTAACAATTCATCTTTATCCTTTACCTTAAGGATTTGTGAGAAATTATTTTCACGGATGAATTTCTCGACATCACTTTTCAAATTAATCCAGACATTCTTGTCTTTCTCATTTCCTCCCTTTGTGACATTTAATATTTTAAGTAACGACATTTTACTAAGAAGTTCATTGGATTTTGTCTCTTCAGAAAGATGAAAAAATGCGGCTGGATTGATAGATACCGATTGAACATTCTTATAGTTCTCATAAGTTGAGAAAATTTTGTCTAACTGTTTCGTTTGGCCTAAAAGATTCCACGTAGGAAAAATAAATAATAGAACTGCAAATATCGCCGATTTATTAATATTAACTATT
>JAHDRO010000026.1 GCA_018433265.1 Bacteroidales bacterium | reverse complement strand
TAAGGTTACCAACAAGAAGGTCAATGAATCCGAGGACAGAAAAGGATATGATAAGGGTTCTTTAGATAATTTACAAGATAATTCAATAAATGTAGAAAAAGCAAAAAAACAGAAACAGATAAACAATTTAAAGCAGAAGATAGAAGACCCAAAATATGAAGCCTTAGATAAGGAAACAAAAAGTAATACCTTATTTAAAGATGATGCCAAGAATCTCATTATTTCTAATAAGGAAGACGATGAGGTCAAGGTAGAAGATTTTGAGGAAAGAGCCAGTGGTGTAGATAATTTCAAAGATAAGAGTAAGAAGAAAGATTATTATAAGAGAAAACTTCTATATGATAATCAGAAGAAAATAAAGAAGAAAGATGGAAAATTAACTACAGATGACGTTAAAGACCTTAAAGATGGCATGGCTCATAAGACGAGTGCAAAAGCTCCAAGTCAAGCTATAGCCCTTGATGGGAAGGTAGAAAAACAATATAGAAAAAGCGAAAGCAAACTGATTCAAAAAAGGAAAAAGGCAAGTAAGCTTTATCATAAGCCTAAGTATGACAAGACAGGCAAATTTGTAGGGGGAATTTCAGGGGCAAGCTATCTGGTTGCTGAATATATTAGGACTGGAAGTGATGAAAATGTAGCTATTGATGCAAGTGAAAAAGGTTTATACTTAAATGCAAGTATGACAAGACATGCCCAAAATAAGCTTCAAAGACAAAGAAGGAATCCTATAAAGCTTGAAAGAAAGCTAGATTTAAAGCATCAGAAGAATTTGGCAAGAGCTGAATATAAAACTGAAATTAAGGGCTTGAAGGGTGAAAAAGAATTTCAAAAAAAGACTGCCTATAAGAAATTGATTAAAAGAAGGAAGATGAAAAAGAAAATCTATGAAGAGCATAATATTGCGATTGGCTTCAAGGATAGGCTTAAAAAAGGAATGGAAAATATCTTAAAAGGAAGTTCCCAACTAATAAGAAGAAATATAAGAAAGTTCCTTATTCTTCTTGCTATAGCCATTATAGGTTTTATGACCCTGAGCCAAGTAGCAACATTTTTTCTAGCTGGAATATCATCAGTAACTAGCCAAGTTATGAGTACAACTTATTTGTCAGGCGAAGATACTCTTGCAGATATGAATAGTGAGTTTACCAAGCTAGAGTATGAACTAGCAGATGAACTTGCCAATATAGAAAGTTATTATCCAGGCTATGATGAGTATCATGTAGGAGGAAATACTGATATAGGTCATGATATTCATGAACTTTTAAGCTTTATAACTGCCAAACATGGAGAAGTAACTAATGTATCGAGCCTAAGTGGTGAATTAAAAAGCCTATTTAATAAGATGTATAAAGTTGATTATGAAACCATAGTTGAAACCAGATATAGGCAGGTGTGCTATGGAAGTGGTGAAGATAGATACTGTGAAATGGAGCCTTATGATTGGTATATCCTAAAGGTTACAGTCACTAAAAAGGAACTGGATACTGTTGCAAGAGAGGAATTTGCTGGATATGAGGAAAATCTTGCCCACTATGAAGCACTCCTTGAAACAGGTGGGAACATGGAAGAGTACTTTGGTGGGAGTGGTATAACTCCTGTTATTCCAGATAGCACAATAATAGGGGAACTGGTAAACAACCCTAACTTATCGGATAAGGAAAAGGCTCTTGTATTAGCAGCTTATAGGACACCTACAGCTGGAGGTGGCTACTGTGCAGCCTGGATAAGCAATGTTTATGTAAATGCAGGTTATCCAAGACCTGGAGGCAACGCAAATGACCAGTATTATTGGTATTGTGACAGTAGTGACCTTTCAGAGCTGAGGCCTGGAATGATGATAGCAGTACCTACTCATAATCATACTCAGGCAGGTAAGAAATATGGCCATGTGGGTATTTATGTCGGCAATGGAATCATAAGAGAAAATATTGGTATTGTAAAGGATACCAAGCTTTCAGATTGGATTGCCTACTATGGAAGTAGTGCAAAATGGGGATTCCCCTATTAAAAGAAGGAGGTTTTAATGGATGGATAAAAAAACAGAGAACAGATATAAGAAAATAAAAAGAGATCAAAAGAAGTTGAAAGAGCAAATTAAAAAAAGTGAAGATGAACTGGAACTACTAAGATTAGAAGAAGAGGAAATAGCGGGTCAAGAAATAATGGCCATATGCTACGAACAGAAAATAAATCTTTTAGATGCAGTGAAAATTTTTACTGAAAATGAAAAGACTAGAAAAAATGAAAACAAAGTATTTAAAGAATTTGAAAAGGAGAATGTAAGCTATGGAAAAGAATAATAAGAAGAGAAAAGTTATAAAAATATTGTTGGCAATAGTTATAGTGGGAGCAATTGGAACAAGTTATATGCCTAGAGTCTTTGCAGCTGACTCTAATGGCGAACTTGAAAGGGAATTTGTAATAGATGTTACTAGTCCTGATATTACCAAGGATAGGGAGGATAATATAACTGTTGATGTTAATAGTCCTTCACTAAATCCAGCAGAAACAGGCAATGGTTTTCTAATAGATGTAAATAAGCCCAAGGAAGGATCAACTATACCAAAGGAAAATCCTTATGAGCCTACAGATCCTAGCCAGGCAAGAGGAACTATTACAGAGTCTGTTGGAGCTGATAATAGGGAATATCCAAGGAGAAGTGAGATTACAGATATTATAGAAGAAACTAGTAGTGGTCAAATGAAGGAAAGACCACAGGCTGATGCAAGAGAATTTCTTACCTTCCAAACAAAGAGTGGCAAGGTATTTCACCTTATTATTAATCATGATGAGCCAGATTCAAATGTTCAGCTTCTAACAGAAGTTTCTGAACAGGATTTACTAAATATGATTGAGCAAGATGAGGAAAGAAATGGAACAACTAAAGTTAAGGAAGAACCTAAAAAAGAAGTAGTGAAAAAAGAAGAAGCTGAACCAGAAGAACCTAAGAAGAAAGATTCTAAGGGTTCTTTTTTAATTGTCCTACTTATAGTAGCAGGAGTAGGAGGAGCTGGTTACTACTTTAAGGTTGTAAAATCCAATGATAATGGATTTGAGGATTTTGAAGATGATGAAATTCCAGATGATGATTTCTTTAGTTCAGATGATGAAGAAAGTTTCGAAGAAGATGAGGAAACAGAATACACAAAGGAGGATTTGATATAATGGGTAAAAAAACAGGGTTATTTAATAAAATCTTAGCGGGGACACTAAGCCTTATTATAATGTGTGGGCTAGTAACCCCTGTATTAGCAAATGATAAGAATGATAGATTTTCTTATGAGGTTGATATGGTGCTTGTAGTTGATATTTCAGGATCAATGAGTGGGACTAAAATGACAAAGGCTAAGAAGTCAGCTAAGGATATGGCTGAGGCTATATGGAAGGAGCAAGAGACTCATAATATAAACACCAATATAGCACTTATTAGCTTTGCATCTGATGTGATCCATTATAAAAATGATGGAACAGATTTTTTCCAGAAAAAAGATAAGAGCAAATTATTTAATGTTATTGATGGGCTTGTTGCAAAGGATATGACCTTTACACAAGGGGGAATTCATGAAGCAAGGATGATATTTAAAAAGTCTACAGGAGATAAAAAGATTATAGTCCTTCTTTCAGATGGAGAAGCTAATCGTATTTATGAACCAAAGATTGACCTTGATGACTACATGAACAATAATAAAAAGGTTCTTGAAGGAAGTTTTTATTATGATAAGGCTGGGCAAGATACAACAGTTGCCAAGGGTAAGTTTTGTGCCTTAGCAGAAGCAAATCTTGCAAAAAGCGATAATATAGATGTCCTTGATATTTATACGGTAGCAGTCGATTGTAACGAACAGGCAAAAGAATTCCTTAAGGATGTGGCCAGTGATAAGGATAAATTTAAAGATTCAGATACAGATGATTTAGAAGATGTTTTTGATGATCTAACTAATGAAATCAAGGATAAGATAGAAAAGGAAAAATTAGAGAAGGAACTAGAAGATCTAAATAATAGGATTGATGAACTAGATAAGGAAAAGGCAGAACTTGAAAAGGAGTTTGAAAAAGAGAAGGAGCAGGCAGCCAAGGATAAGGAAGAGCTTAATAAGGAAATAAATGATTTGAAGGATAAAACTGATGAACATGAAAAAGCCAAGGACAGGTTAGAACAAGAATTAGCAGATGAGAAGGAAAAATCAGAGGAAGATAAAAAAGCTCTTGAAAAAGAGATAGACGATTTAAAACAAAAAACTGATGACCTAAATGCAGCTAAGGAAAACCTAGAAAAAGAACTAGAGGATACAATAAATAAGATGGAGGTGGATAGAAAAGAAATTGAAAATGATATTGCAGAATTAGATAAGAATCTTGAAGATCTAAGAAAGGAAAAAGATTTAGTAGAAGAAGAACTTAATAATAAAATTAAAGAGCTTGAAGACAGGCTTGAGCAAGAAAAAGCTGAGTATGAGAAAGACAAAGAGGAGCTTGATAACAAGATTTCTGACCTTAATGATAAGCTAGACCAATTGGATAAGGAAAAGGTAGAAATTAAAGAACAACTTGAAAAGGAAATAGAAGAGTCTAGGTTAGAAAGAGATGAATTAAGAGATAGTATTGATAACCTAGATAAGAAAATTGAAGAAATGAATGAAGAAAAGGCAGAACTTGAAAAAGAACTGGCTGATGAAAAAAACAAGACCAAGGAGGAAAGAGAGAAACTTAAGGAGGAAATTGAAGAGTTAAATAAGGACTTAGATTTAATAAATAAGGAAAAAGAAAGGCTTGAGGATAATCTAAATCAAGCTATAGAGGATTTTGATAAAAAGGTGGAAGAACTAGAAGATAAAATTGAACAATTAGCTAAGGATAAGGACTTACTTGAAGTAGATTTAAGAAAAGAACTAGATGAGATGAATAAAGAAATAGAAGCCTTGAAAAAGGCAAAGGAAGAGATGGAAAAAGAGCTAGAAAATCAAAAAAACCAGTCAGGTAAGGACAAGGAAAAGCTAAATAATGAGATAAATAAACTAGATGATAAAATCTCAAACCTTAGTAAAGAGAAGGACAAACTTAAAAAGGACAATGAGAAATACAAGGGAAAATTTGAGAATCTTGAGGATGATGTAAAGGATTTGAGGGAAAGCCTTGAAAAAGAAAAGGATAAAAACAATTTAAAGGATATGAATCTTCCTGAGGGTGTCAAAGTTAATCAATGGTATCCTGAAAAACTAGTAAGCCTACCTGATAAAAATACCTATGATGATGGTGAAAGCATAGATATGACTGGAATGAAAATGAGATTTACTCGTGTAATAAAAAGCAATGGAAAATATATAAGGGAAACAGAAGATGTTGATTATAAAGACTTTAAGAGTAGTTATAGGGGATGGGAGTTTAATCTAAAGACAAAAACTGCTAAATATGATGAGAGTACCCAAGGCAAGATGAAAATTATATATACATTTACCCTTAAATACCCTAATCAGTCCTGGTAGAAAGATAAATAGATAGATGATAGCGGCTCAGATAAGTAAATATATCTGGGTCGCTATTTTTTTGTCCAAAAATAAAAGGGAGGAGATATTTTGAAATTAGTAATAGCAGAAAAGCCCAGTGTAGCAATGACTATAGCCAAAGTATTAGGTGCTAAAAGAAGAAAAGATGGATATATTGAGGGAAATAATTATATTGTAAGCTGGTGTGTAGGACAT
Source organism: Bacteroidales bacterium (assembly GCA_018433265.1). Next base: position 1,371 of record JAHDRO010000026.1, on the reverse strand, counting down.
CTTATTAGAATGAGTAATCCTGAAATTTATGATGAAAAATATAGAAAATGGAATATAGAAGATCTTCCTATCTTTCCTAAAGAATATAAATATGAAGTTTCAAAGTACACTAAGAAACAATATGGTATTTTAAAAAAACTACTAACAGATAAGAATGTCAGAGAAGTAATAAATGCTTGTGATGCTGCAAGGGAAGGAGAACTTATTTTTAGATTGGTCTATAATCAGGCAGGGTGCAAAAAAACTGTTAAAAGACTTTGGATTTCATCCATGGAAGATAGGGCAATAAAAGAAGGTTTTAATAATCTTAAAGATGGAAGAGAGTATGAAACCTTATATCGGTCAGCACTAGCAAGGAGTCAAGCAGATTGGCTAGTTGGAATGAACCTTTCCAGATATTATTCTTGCCTTCATAGTAATAACTACTCAGTAGGTAGGGTACAAACGCCAACACTTGCAATGGTTGTAGATAGGGATAAGTCTATAAGAAATTTTGTGAAAGAAAAGTATTTTACAGTTCAGATAAAGGCACAAGATATTGACTTGGAGACATCAAGGATTAATGAAAAAGAAAAGGCAGAAAAACTTTTACTATCTATACCTGAATACCTTGAAATAAAGAAAATAGAGAAGAAAAGGAAAATTACTAAACCTGATAGACTTTTTGATTTAACAACACTTCAAAGAGAGTGTAATAAGTATTTTGGCTATAGTGCAAAGCAGACTTTAGACTATGCACAAAGCCTATATGAAAAGAAACTTATAACTTATCCAAGGACAGACAGTAGGTTTCTTACTGACGATATGGTCTCTAGTGTTAAAGCTTATATAGATTCTTTTGGTAATGATTTTGATGAAAAGAATTTTAAGAGTATTTTTGACTCTAAGAAGGTAGAAGATCATCATGGCATAATACCAACAAGTGGTTCTCTTAACTTTGACACTAGAAGTTTACAAGCTTCAGAGGAAAAGGTATTTGAGCTTATTAAAGCAAAGCTTCTAGCAGCAAGAGCAGGAAATTTAATTACTGAAAACACCAAGGTTATATGTGATGTAGAAGGCTATGAATTTACAAGTAGAGGAACGGTAGTAATAGATGAAGGATTTACTAAATACCTTACTTCATATACTAAGAAAAAAGAAGACAAGGTTCTTCCAAGGTTAAATAAAGGTGATAGTCTTAAGATTGAGGATAAGAAAGCAAATGAAAAATATACAAATCCACCTAAAGCTTATACAGAGGATACTCTGCTTAAGGATATGGAGCTGGCAGGTAAAGATGCAAAACAAGATACAGGTATAGAAACTAAAGGCTTAGGAACACCAGCAACTAGGGCAGGAATAATTGAAAATCTTATCCAAAAAGAGCTT
>JAHDRO010000259.1 GCA_018433265.1 Bacteroidales bacterium | reverse complement strand
TACCTTTGCAGTTTGGATTTATATTTTTAAATGCGTCGTATGGATATGGGAATAGAGTTATTGGTCTAATAAGTCCTACTTTATACCCTTCTTCTTCTAATTTTGCAATTGCAGTCTTTACTATACGAGCAGTAGTTCCGTATGCTGCAAACACTAAGTCCGCATCTTCTATGTTATATGTCTCTACTCTGACTTCTTTTTCTCTCATCTTTTCGTATTTTGCTTGAAGGTGATGATTGTGTTCTTCTAGTAATTCTGCTTCTAAGTAAAGTGAGTTTATGATATTTGGTTTTCTTGCTCCTTTTGTGCCTGTTGTTGCCCATGGTTTTTCTGGGGCTTCTCTTTTTAAATCTTCTTTAAACTCAACTGGCTCCATCATTTGACCAATCATACCATCGCCTAATACCATGACGGGATTTCTGTATTCGTCGGCAAGGTCAAAGCCAAGCATTATCAAATCTACTAATTCTTGGACATCTGATGGTGCTAGCACTAGGAGTCTATAGTCTCCGTTTCCGCCTCCTCTAGTTGCTAAAAAGTAATCTGTTTGTGATGGCTGTATGCTTCCAAGCCCTGGTCCACCTCTCATCATGTCAACGATGACACATGGTAGTTCAGCTCCTGCTAGATATGATATGCCCTCTTGTTTAAGTGCAATTCCCGGACTTGATGATGAGGTCAAAACCCTCCCACCTGCTCCAGCTGCTCCATATACCATATTGATAGCTGCTACTTCTGATTCGGCTTGTACAAATACTCCTCCTACTTTAGGTAACTCTCTGGATAAGTACTCGGGAACTTCACTTTGTGGCGTTATTGGGTAGCCGAAGAAATATCTACACCCAGCAGCAATTGCAGCTGCTCCTACTGCTTCATTCCCTTTCATGAGAACTTTAGACATATGTGACCCTCCTTATAATCTTTCTACTGTGATAACGACATCTGGACATATCATTGCGCAGTTCGCACAAGAAATGCATTTTCCCATGTCTTCATCTTTAACACTTGCTGGGTAATATCCTTTTTTATTCAATTTCCCAGTGTCAAGTTGTATGATGTTAACCGGACATACTGTTACGCAAAGTCCACAGCCCTTGCACATGTCTTCATCAAATGTGACTCTGCCACTTGCTTTCGCCATTTTCTAGAATCCCCCTTTTAAATCATCCATTCTTCCCTCATATATAGTTTAATGGGAAAAATCTCTCCTTTTAAATTTGTTGGTAATTGTTCTTTAAGTGCTTCTAAGCACACATTGTACTTTATATCAAGGCCAGTGGCCAAAGATACCTCATTTGCTAGTTCATATCCTTTTAGTATATCTTCAATCTTAGTCTGTTTTAACATGTGAGTGTTGTTTATCAGTCCTGTTACTTTAAGTCTAGATGTATCTTCAATCTTTACGATATATTCCAATACTTTTTCTTTTGTCATGGTTTCAGGCCTGTTTGCATTTACTACTATGAACATGTCATAGTCACCTTCCTTTAAGAAAGGTTTATATCTGCCTAAGGTCCTTGCTCCTGCAGGGTCTCCACCTACATCAAAAACCGCGTCGTAAGATTTATCTTCAATCGGCGCGAGCACTTCGCTTGAGATTGCAGGTATATCTACTGCATTTCCTCTCATTGAGCTTGCGATTACTCTTATACCTTTTTCTTTTAAAATATCTTCTTTTTCTCTGCTTCTAAAGTAGAGGTTTACTACATCGAGATCGCAAAGTGCTACTTTTTTATTTAATTCGCTTAATTTTATTGCATAGTTTATGCTAAATTCTGTCTTGCCACTGCCATAGTGGCCAGTTATGATTCTTATTCTTCTATCGTTTAACATTTATTCACCTAACCAATGTATTCTTTTGCTTTTTCTTCATCATTTAACACCCTAAGCCCGCCTAGCGCAAGTGCTTTTAATTCATCTTCTCCGGGATAAATTGTGATTGGTGCAATAAATCCAACCATCTCTTTTATCCATGTTGTAAATGTTTCATTGTATGCAATTCCACCCGTAAGTATTATTTGGTCGACATCGCCTTTCAATACTGCTGCGCAAGCTCCAATTTCTTTGCTGATTTGATATGCCATTGCGTAAAATACCAATTCTGCGTATTTATCGCCATTTTGTATCATCTTTACAACTTCTCTTGCATCATTGGTGCCAAGATATGACACAAGCCCACCTTTTCCTACTAACATTTTCTTTATTTCTTCTTTTGTGTATTTGCCTGAGAAACAGAGGCTGATTAAGTCTCCTACTGGGAGCGCTCCAGTTCTTTCTGGCGAAAATGGCCCATCTCCATCTAATGCGTTTGCTACTTCCACTACTCTTCCTTTTTTATGGGCACCTACTGATACCCCACCACCTAAATGAGTGACGATTAAATTTAAATCTTCGTATTTTTTATGCGTTTCATTTGCAAATCTTCTAGCTACTGCTTTTTGATTTAGTGCGTGCAGCACGCTTCGCCTTTCTATTAAGTTTAAGCCTGATATACGCGCTACATCATCTAATTCGTCTACAACTACAGGGTCAACTATATATGCTTTTTTACCTATTGATTTAGCTATTTCATATGCCAAAAGCGCACCCAAGTTTGAAGCATGTTCTCCATATTTAGCTTGTTTCAAGTCATTTAGCATCGCTTCATTCACTTCATATGTTCCACTTTCGATTGGTTTTAACATGCCACCTCTGCCGACTACCGCATCTAGCTCTTGGATTTTTATGTTGTTTTTCTCTAATGAATTTATTATGATGTCTTTTCTAAATTCATATTGGTCAACTATTGATTTGTATTTTCCTATTACATCTACATCATGTCTTAGAGTTTCTTCAAAAATTTGATTTTCGTCTTCAAATACTGCGATTTTAGTTGAAGTTGAACCTGGATTTATAGTTAATATTTTATGTTTTGCCATGTTTTCCTCCTAATTTGCCATTAGTGTAGCTAGTACTATGGAGTTTAATTTTGCTTCTTCACTGTCTGCCCTTGAAGTCAGCACAATTGGGTTTCTAGCTCCAACTATTAGCCCTGCTGATTTTGCATTTGCTAAAAATGTAAGCGCTTTGTACAAAACATTCCCCGCTTCGATATCTGGCACTAAAAGAATGTCAGCATCTCCTGCTACTTCACTCTTTATGCCTTTTATTCGAGCAGATTCTTTGCTTACTGCATTGTCTAGCGCAAATGGTCCATCTACAATGCAGCCCTTTATTTCTCCTCTTTCATTCATCTCTTTTAATAGCTTTGCGTGTACTGTTGCTTCCATTTTTTCAGATACTTTTTCTTTGGCTGCTAGTACTGCAACTTTTGGCGTCTCAACTCCAAGTTTGTGTGCTATGCTGACAGCGTTTTCAATGATGCCCTTTTTCTGATTTAAATCAGGTGCTATTAGCATGGCTGCGTCTGTGACGATAAACATCTTATGGTATGTTGGAACTTCAAACAGCGCGATGTGGCTTATGACATTTCCTGTCCTTAGCCCTATTTCATGGTCTAGAACTTGTTTCATGATGATCGATGTGTCTATGAGGCCTTTCATAAGCACACAAGCTTTTCCTGAACTTACCAGTTCTGTGGCTTTTCTTGCAGCTAATGATCCATCTTTTTCGTCTATGATTTCGATGTTTGACAAGTCAAAACCAATTTCTTTTGCAATTTCTCTTATTTTTTCTTCATCGCCTACTAAAATGGGATCTACTATCTTATTTTCATGTGCTAATTTAATGGCTCCCAATACATCTTCGTCTTGTGCTACTGCTACTGCGATTTTTTTAGGGCCATTGTTTTTAGCTTTTTCAAATAAGCTTTCAAATGTTTCTACCATTTTTCCACCTCTTCTTCATAGATTTTTGCATTTTCTTCATTGTTTAATACCCTGAGCACGCCTTCGTTTAATGCTCTCATCTCGTCTTCTCCAGGATATATATAAATGGGCGCTATAAAGCTTACCATTTCTTTAACTTTTTCAATCAAATAATTTGAGTAAGCCAGTCCTCCAGTGATTATAATTGCTTCTACATTTCCCTTTAACACTGTTGCCATTGAGGCTATTTCTTTTCCTATCTGGTAGCACATCGCATCATAGATTAATTTGGCGTAAATGTCTCCATCTTCTATTCTCTTCAAGACTTCTCTGCCATCGAATGTCCCTAAATACGACACAAGTCCACCTTTCCCATGTGTCATTTTCTTTAATTCCCTCTCGGTGTATTTACCTGAGAAACATAGTTCTACTAAATCGCCTACTGGAAGCGTTCCAGATCTTTCAGGTGAAAATGGTCCCATTTGGTTTGCATTGTTTGTATCTACAATCCTTCCGTTTTTGATTGGAGATATTGATATCCCGCCACCTAGATGAGCTATGACTAAATTTAATTCTTCTATTTTCTTCCCCTTTTCATCTGCATATCTGTGGCAGACGGCCTTGATATTTAGTGCGTGCACAAGAGATCTTCGCGGGATTTCTTTGAGTCCTGAAATCCTCGCGACATCTTCAAACTCGTCCACCGCAACAGGATCTACTATATAAGCGTTGATGCCCAATTTATCTGCCAAATGCTTTGCGAGTATTCCTCCTAAGTTAGATGCGTGTTCGCCTTGTATGCCTATTTGAAGATCGAGTATCATTGCGTCAGTTACAAGATATGTCCCACTTGGCATTGGTCTTAAAAGCCCACCTCTGCCAACTACTGCTCTTAAGGATTCAAGGCTTATGTTTTCTTCATTTAGCCAATCTTCGATAGCTTTGAGCCTGTACGAAAACTGGTCAATAATGCGATCGAAATTCTCTAAATCCTTTTTATCGTGTTCG
>JAHDRO010000137.1 GCA_018433265.1 Bacteroidales bacterium | reverse complement strand
TACAATATAATTCCAACAAAAGTAGTCGTTTTAGACTGGTTATCTTTTTTAAAGAAATTTTATAAGATACACTTTGCACTTTATGGCAAAGCTTTTTTTGATGGAGGATATTCATATAATCGATACAAAACGGATCATAACGATTTATCTAACAAGTTGTTGTATAGTACAGGTATTGGCCTTGATTTTGTAACATATTATGATATTAACATATCTATTGAATACTCGTTCAATATGCTTAATAAGGGTGGCTTCTTCTTTTCTTTCAAGGGTCCATTAATTTAGTTTGGCACAATCATTGACCTTGAGGAAATGAACAAATAATAGCGTTATTCGTTGCTTATAAGTGTGACAAATTGGCATAACTTAAATGATTATGAAGTTAGAAAATATATATTTACAGCAATCTATTCCAGAAGATGTTAACATAATCCCTGTTGTTAATATCGAAGGTATAAGGCATATTGATGATTCTGAACTGCCTGATACCTTACCTGTCATTGCCTTGAGAAATGCTGTTCTTTTCCCTGAAACAGTAATCCCTATAACGGTAGGGAGAGAAAAATCCGTTAAACTTATTAGAGAGGTCTACGGGAAAATGAAAATTCTTGGAGCTGTCTCACAAAAAGACGCAAAACTTGAAGATCCTTCACCGTCAGACCTTTTTGATATAGGAACTTTGGCAAAGATTATCAAGATAGTTGAAATGCCTGATGGAAGCATTACTATTATTTTACAAGGCATCAAAAGATTCAAAATCAAGGAGATTGTTACAACAGAGCCTTACTTTGTCGCCTCTGTAAAATACCTCGAAGATTATATTGAAAAAAAGAACCAGAAAGAATTTGATGCTATTGTAGACTCTGTTAAGGATGCTGCCTTAAACATTATTAAGCTTTCTCCTAATATTCCCCAGGAGGCTGCATTTGCTATTAAAAATATTGAAGGACAATCATTCTTGATCAATTTTATTGCTTCAAGCATGGAGGTTGAAAATCCACTTGACAAAATTGCTCTATTAAGAGAAAATAGACTTAAACAAAGAGCATTAAAGCTTCTTGAACTTTTAAACAAGCAAATTGATATACTGAAAATTAAAGATGATATTCAGCAGAAAGTTAGAAGTGAAATTGATCAGCAGCAAAGAGAGTACTATTTGAGTAATCAGCTCAAAACTATACAGGAAGAACTTGGAATTAATAACAGTATAAAAGAATTCAATGATCTGAGGCAACAAGCTTCAAAGAAAAAATGGTCTAAAAGTGTTGCCGAAACTTTTGAAAAAGAACTTCAAAAAC
>JAHDRO010000195.1 GCA_018433265.1 Bacteroidales bacterium | reverse complement strand
GGTATACCCAGTACAAAAGCTCCTGTTGCAAAACTTCCATAAAGGATAAAGGGAATCATCGGAGGAATACTGATATTGGCAAAAACTAAAACAAGTACTTTGTTTAATTTCAGAAAATGAGCTGTTACAATCGAAGCAACCATCTGATATCCCCATATAGGTACAATCCCAAAGAAAAGTCCCATACCAATGGCTGAGGCAATCTTAAAATTACTTTCACTGGAATGAGTTATATTGTTCCTTATAAAGTTTTTTATATTTTCTCTGGAAAACCATTTAAAAAAACGCCAAGGCCAATACAATAAAAGGGCAATTAATGTAAAAACTGTATTGAGCAACGATATCCTCATAAAATCTCTTACTGGCCTAAAATGTGACACCCTTTCACTCTCAGGAGGATAAATAACTTTAACAGGAATATTTTTTACTTTACCATATTTCCATGCATATCTAATCAAGATTTCAAGTTCAAATTCATATCTTCCTGATATAAACTTCATACCTTTTAATTGTTCTAGAGGATAACATCTAAAACCCGACTGTGTATCCTCCATTTTAATTCCGGTTTGAATTCTAAACCAAAAGTTTGAAAATTTATTTGCAAAACTATTTTTCGCAGGTATCTCTCCAGAGATCAGGCGTCTCGACCCCACCCAAAGCACATCCGGCTCATTAATTGCGGCATCAACTAAAATTTGTATCTCTTGAGTAATATGCTGCCCATCCGAATCAATAGTAATTGCGTGATTATATCCCTCGCGTGCGGCATAACGCATTCCTTCAAGAAGAGCAGCACCTTTGCCCCTGTTCCTTTGAAAATTGATAATATAAATATCGGGAAAATCCTTCAATACAGCCAAAGTATCATCAGTTGAGCCATCATTGACGACTATTATGTCGAATGAATAAGTTCTACAACCTTTGATAACACCCCTTAAAGTACTACTATTATTATAAGTCGGGATAATAATACCTATGTCGCTCCTTCTGCTCATTATCAGTTTTCAACCATTAAGGCTGACATTTTGAGTACAACTCTTTCTCCGTTTTCAGCATGAGCCTCTATGTAAAATCCGGACTCGAGCTTTTTCAGAGTAAAAAAAAGAGTAAGAATATTGCAAACAAAAGGGTCTACCATACCGGTAAATTTACATTGTTTGATCTCGGAAAATCTTAAATCTGATTTAAGAACTGTCGACACACATTCCTTAAACATATCCAAAGTAAAGACACCAGGCAATACAGGCTGTCCAGGAAAGTGACCTTTAAAAACAGGATCATAAGGATTAATAATAATCTTTGCTTTATATGAAAACTCATTTTCAGATATTAAAGATTCTATATTATAAAGACTCTGTGTTGCCATTTTTGATTTTATTGAGTGTTATATTTAGATGCAAATAAGGATGATTTATCTCTATATCTTGGGGATATCCGTCAAGAAAATCTTTAAAGTAAATTTCAGTTTTTGTAATACTTCCACTTCTGGTCAGTGAAACAAGTTTACCTTCCTCATCAAAAGAATACTTTATATTTTTAAAATAATCCGGTTTCATCAATATGGAAAAATCACTCCAAAGCAAATAAAGAACTTTTCTATGATTGATTGCGGGAATTGCATAGTGAACCCTGTAACCATTGCCTTCAGTCTCGATATCAAAGACAGTCATTCCAAAATGTGATGTAAGAACAAATCTATTACCATCCTCGTTACCTCCGTCAAGTAAAAGGATTCCGGAAAAATCGACATCCTTGTAACACAAATTGAGATCAAAGAGCTGAACCCCTCCAACAGTATCAATTACTAGTGGAATGGCTTTATTTCTTTCCTGTCTGACAGTCGTCGAACAAGAAGTAAATAAAATAAGCACCACAAAACTAATTGATGTTAAATTTCTCATCATCATTAATAGTATTTATACGATGCCCGGAAAAATAGTAAATCGTTGTGCTTTGAGCACTTTCTTCAAGAGTAAGTTTTGAAACAAGAAAAGTAGAGGGGTTGAAATTGACAGATATTTTACTGATTATTTCAGTGATATTC
>JAHDRO010000353.1 GCA_018433265.1 Bacteroidales bacterium | reverse complement strand
GAAATATGAACCTCCTGAAGGGGTCTTTGAACCACAATAAAAAACTTCCTTTAAAACAAGATTGCCAGCTTTCGAAGATTCTACTTTAACTACTTGACGTACCCCGGATCTGATAATCTCAGTATTTACCACGCTTCCGCTATAATTATAAGTAAAGCCGTGCTCATTCATTTCTGCAGAAACAGTGATTGTATATATACCTGGAATCACATCATCAACTGTCAGCATACCATCAGAAGACATTGTCTTGTTTATCTCATACCTCTCATTATAATTGATCAGCTTAACATTAAACTCAGAAGGAGTTGGAGCATCTCCAAGTTGAAGATCCAATACTATGACCGATCTTACTGGCTCTACCTTCTTAGTATGGGCATTATCATCAAATTGATCACAAGCAGTTAAGCCTGCAAAAGCCCACAGAAATACCATAAATATCTTTATTTTATTTTTCATACCACATCATTTTAGACTATTTGATAGTTACAGTAAATTCAAAGCCGAAATAAATCGGCACATTCAACCTGGTAAATGAACCCGGGTATCTTTTACTCTCATATTTAGGACGTGTATTGAACATATTATTCACGTAAAATGAGGCTTTCATAAGTTCTCCTATCTCCTTTGTTAGGTTTAAATTGATGGTTAATGCTGGAAAATATGATTCCGCAATATGTCTAACGGCACTTTTTACATCAAGCATGTACTCCAGTTGGTCATAAGTAGGACCTTGTTTATTTGTAAGCTCCCTTATTTGATTTTCAGTAAGATTATGAACTAAACCATCTTCATATGAAATATATGCTACAAATACTGAATCATTTCCATATGTTGTCCAGGTCTTATTGATCCAGTTTACCTGAGCAGTAGCAGTAAGAACAAATCCAATAGCTGGAATATTGTGTGTTGCACGCAAAGTTGTAGTAAAACGTTCCCTCTCATCTTTGGAATTGGCTGGTTCATATATTGCTATATTCTTCTCCAGACTATTACCATTTTTGTTAGTTCCAAATTTGTTACCGGCATTCCAGTCTGTTGTCCTCATATAGGCACCATTTAAAACAAAAGATGTCCTAATCTGGTCAAACCTTCCAAGATCAAAATCAAATTCAACGCCCCTGCTATGACTCCTTGTATTATTCATTGGGCTCGCATAACTTACAAAAATATTGCTTCTGCTTTTCTCTTTCAATAGAGGTATTGCACCTGCATTAGCCTGCCCAACTTCATATTGAATATAATTAATTAACTTGAAGTTGTCTACAGAATACCAAAGATAGTAACCGTTTTTTAGTTTTTCGTCATAAGCAGTAACAGAAAAGCGCATTTTATCAATCTTCAAATCAATACCTATTTCACTCTTTTTATTAGACGCTATCTTCAGATCTGAATTCTTGGTATTGAAAGATCTGGTAGAGATTAATAGCAGCTGTTCATTTGTTGGTACTATAGAGCTATTAAGAGTATTAAAATGAACAAAATCAAAATATGCATTTTCGGGATAGAGATAGAGGATAGTTGGTGCCTTGGCATTTACACCATAACCTCCACGAATGAAAAATTTATCGGGTATTACTTCTATTGAAGCATTAATACGAGGCGCTACAAAATTTTTTCCTGCTATATTATCATATCTTCCACCAGCCTGTATATATAATTCTCTTTTTCCAAAAGACCAGACCATATTCTCCTCTGCATAAATTCCAAGTTGATTTACAAAAGGAATATCCGAATATTTCCTTGGTCTCGGAGAAGAGTTTTCACTGCCTAAATTTCTATAAGGCGGATATGCCAAATCATACACCTTTCCATCACCAAGATTGCCATCAGATTTAAAATCTGCACCTATTACTATTCTGTTTAAAACATTACCAACAGTTTTTGTAAAGGTTCCGTTCACCTTGGCAAAAATGTTCAGTTCATCTCCATAAATATCATATCTACTCTTATATTCGTTTGGCAATATAGTAGCATAATAACTACTTTCACCCGGAGGAATATTTGTAAGCTCATGTCCATAGATGTCATAAACTTTCTGCCCGGGTTTATTGCTTAAAACCGCTCCATCAGTATTGGACATTGAATAGGCAGCAAAAGCATTACCCAAAAGCTCACTTCTGTAGGAATGTTTATCTGTATAATTAGCTGATAATGCATACTTCACATTATTAAGCCATCCTTTGTTAATATTCCAAGTCCCGTTAGTATTAAACCTAAATCCATATTCCTTAGCTCCAGAAGTCAGTTGACTTCTCGCATCATTAGGATTTAATTCCCTGGTGTCCTTACCCATTGTAAAAGCCAGTGAAGTATTAGACACAAGATCGTTAAAAACATTGGAATACAAAGCCTTGGCTGTGACTCTCTGATAGTATACATAGGATTCTGTAAGGTCAGCAGTACTGTATGCGTAATCACCACTGATATTTAAATTACCTTTTTTCTCACCCAAAGATATTCCCCTGCTCACTGAAGCTTGATAGATATGAGGGTCTGTTTTAAACCTTACAGTAAAAGGCTCGCGACCAGCTTTAGATCTTATGATTACAGCCCCTGAAGTCAAATCTCCATATTCCACAGAGGGAATACCCCTTATGACCTCAACTGATTCAATATTGTCAGTAGAAATAGACCTTATGTCAAATCCTGAATTAGGGCTGGCTCCACCAGCCACTGCACCTGCAGAGCCTGTTATGGTAGGTGTTAAAGCCTGTAGATTGGCATTGTTAGACAAAGGAGATCCATCTACATAGATAGCAGTACCCAGACTGTTCATGTTTGCACCAGTGGTGGAATTATCTATTGTCCTAATAGTAAAAGTCTTAGCAGTTGTGAGGCTTGGGTTGGCTATTACTCCTCCTGGTAGAAGTTGCATAATATCAGAAAGAGAGCTCGTTTGCAAGTGGTCCATAGCCTGTCTCGATATATTGGAAGCTGTGGCCTGACCAGCCTTACTCTCTTTGGCAACAACAGAAACTTCATTCAGTCTGAAAGAACTATACTGCATTTCAAACTTCACCTCAATCATTCCTGCAGGCATGAAGAATGTGGTATCAACTGGTTCCATGCCCAAGAAAAAAATCTTCACATTCACCTTTCCGGGTGACAATTTTTCAAT
>JAHDRO010000197.1 GCA_018433265.1 Bacteroidales bacterium | reverse complement strand
CAGCACTGCATCAAACTCCCAATCCGACAGGACATGAGGCACCGTGACGTGGAAGACGTATCACCCTTATATCGTGTGCAAAATATTTGCCTCCGAATTGTGCTCCTATACCAAGTTTTTGTGCAGCCTGTAGTAATTTTGATTCAAGCTCAACATCTCTAAAAGCATGTCCCAACTCGTTGCCTTTTGTAGGAAGTGCATCAAGATATTTGGCAGAAGCAAGTTTCACAGTTTTAAGACAACTCTCTGCAGAAGTCCCACCAATCACAAAAGCAATATGATATGGAGGGCAGGCTGAGGTACCAAGAGTTTTCATTTTCTCCACTAAAAATTTCTCGAGAGTATCAGGATTGAGCAAAGCTCTGGTTTCCTGAAATAAAAAAGTCTTATTGGCAGAACCACCCCCTTTAGCTATGCAAAGAAAATCATATTCATCATTATCGGTTGCATAAATATCTATCTGGGCAGGAAGATTACATCCTGTATTTTTTTCGTTATACATGTCGAGAGGAGCATTTTGTGAATATCTCAAATTATCCTGAGTATAAGTATCAAAAACTCCATGCGATATTGCCTCTTCGTCTCCACCTCCTGTCCAGATCTTTTGTCCCTTCTTTGCAATTACAATTGCAGTACCTGTATCCTGACAAAAAGGAAGAACACCTTTTGAAGAGACATCTGCATTTAGTAACATGGTAAGAGCTACATACTTGTCGTTCGCACTGGCTTCAGGATCATTCAAAATCCTGGCGACCTGTTCATTATGTTCAGGCCTTAGCATAAAAGATACATCATGGAAAGCCTGTCTGACAAGCAGTCTTATTCCTTCAAGATCTATCTTAAGTATTTCATGACCCTCAAAACTTGCAACAGAGATATATTTTTTTGTAAGAAGGTGATAGTGTGTTTTATCGTTCCCCAATGGAAAGATTTCCTGAAACTTAAAATTCATATTTCTATAATTATATAACAATTCATATTATCTGTCATTTGAATGTTCCTAACAAAAATGCTTTCATAAAATCATTCAAGTCTCCATCCAACACTGCCTGCACATCAGAAGTTTCATACCCTGTCCTTAAATCTTTCACCATTTTGTAAGGATGAAGAACATAGCTTCTTATCTGTGAACCCCATTCAATTTTCATCTTTGATCCTTCAAGTTCAGCCTGCTTCTCCCGCCTCTTTCTCAATTCAAGTTCATAGAGATGAGATTTAAGAATCCTCAATGCATTTTGCCTGTTATCCAGTTGAGAGCGGGTTTCAGTATTTTCTACAGAAATACCTGTAGGAATATGTCTAACCCGAACACCTGTCTCCACTTTATTTACATTTTGACCTCCGGCCCCACTGGAGCGAAAGGTATCCCATTCTAAATCTCCAGGATTTATTTCAATCTCTATAGTGTCATCTACAGCTGGATAAACAAAAACTGAAGAAAATGTGGTTTGTCTCTTTCCCTGAGCATTAAATGGCGAAATTCTGACAAGCCTGTGAACTCCTGTCTCTGCCTTCAAGTAACCATACGCATATTCACCTTCAAATTCAAGTGTCACAGATTTAATTCCTGCCTCATCTCCTTCTATAAGATCATAGATATGAACCTTGTAATTATTTCTCTCACCCCATCTTGCATACATTCGCATCAACATTGAAGACCAATCATTACTTTCAGTACCTCCTGCACCTGAGTTTATCTTGAGAATTGCTCCAAGATTATCACCCTCTTCACCTAACATCTTCCTCATTTCCAACTCTTCGATTAGTCTCAAAGTTTGAGAGAATGCCTTATCCACTTCTTCCTCAAGTTCAGGATCCTCCCTGACAAGGTCCAATAGTATCTCAAAATCCTCCAATGATGTTTCTATAGATGCAAATTTATCAGTCCAATACTTAATTGATGAGACATTTTTTAAAAATGATTCAGCACTTTTGGGATCATCCCAAAAATCAGGAGATGAGCTCCTGTCTTCAAGTTCTTTTATTTTTTCTCTCTTCCCATCTATGTCAAAGAGACCTCCTCAACGCAGAAGTACGTTGCTGGAGTTCCTTGAATTGTTCCAGATTAACCATTTATTTCAATAATGTTTTATTAATAACTTTTATAATCTCTTCATAAGAAAAGCCCCTTGAAAGAGCAAATCTCAAAAGTTTCTCCCTTAGCTTCTTTGTTCCATCATCCTTTGACTCCAGCTTTGGCTTCAATTCATTTATTTTCTTAAGGAGAAGTTTTTCAAGTAAGGCAATGTCAGATTCAGACGATATAGAGTCCAAAGCAATCTTAATAACAGTTTGACCAATACCTTTGTTCTTCAATGCATACTCAATTTTTTTTCGCCCCCATCCTGCAAGAGTAGATTTATCTCTTACAAAGGCAAATGCATAACGTTCCTCGTTTATATAATTGTCCTCTATAAGTTTACCAACAATTTCCAATATTTCATGTTCACTACAGCCTTTGTTCCTAAGCTTGGAATTAATATCCTGAATAGTATACTCCCTTATCGCACATAAACGTTGCATCTGGGCAAGCAAAGAATGATTGTCGTATCTCTTCTTTGCAGCAGACTCACCTTTTTGTATACCTCCTTCCTGCAATGACATCAAATTATTTTTTAATTATTCTTTTAATAATCGCAGCAGCTTCTCCAACTATAAGTACAAGTGAAGTAATAAGAATTATAAGCACCCAATCTCTCAAGCTGATAGGCTCAGTTCTAAAAACATCTCCTCCGAACTGAACAATCAATACCTGACCTGCAACTATCAACAGCCCGACTAAAAGAAATCCCTTACTTTTTGTAATATCTCTGAATGCAGATTCTGAAGAACCAAATCTTTTGGCATTGAACATGTTCCAAAATTGCAACATTACAAAAAAAGTAAAGAACCGCGACGAATCATATCGGGAAATTTCACCTGCATCATTAGTAAAGTACTCCAATAGTCCAAGCATAAAAACGACAAAAATTACTCCCGAAGTAATAATAATTACAGCCATTTTTTTTGTAATTATAAAATCATCAGCTTTTCTTGGCTTACGCTCCATTACCCGTTCATCAGGCGGCAAGGAGGCAAGTGCTCCGGCTGCAAAGGTATCCATAATCAGATTAACCCAAAGCATCTGAGTAACAGTCAATGGGAGGTCCTTGCCAATTAAAGATCCTATAAAGACAATAAGAAGAGCTGCAAAATTAATGGTTAACTGAAACAGTATAAATCTCTGAATATTCTGATACAATGAACGCCCCCACATGACAGCAGTTGCTATACTGTTGAAAGAGTCGTCGAGGAGTGTTATGTCGCTTGCCTCTTTTGCGACGGAAGTACCAGAGCCCATTGAAAGACCAACATGAGCATAATTGAGAGCCGGAGCGTCATTAGTTCCATCCCCAGTAACAGCTACTACAGCTCCTTTCTTCTGCAAAAGCTGCACTAATCTTTGCTTGTCTATTGGACGCGCCCTGCACATGATCTTAAGTCCCATTACACGGTCAAGAGCTTCCTCATCAGTCAAAGCCTCAAAATCCACTCCGGTAATTATGACCTCAGGTCCATCATTGTCATTAATTATACCGATTTGGCGTCCAATTTCCCATGCAGTTCGCGGAGTATCGCCCGTAACAATTTTAACATCAATACCTGCTTTAAGACATTTTGCAACAGCATCCGGAACATCAGGCCGCACAGGATCGGCAATTGCCACCATTCCCAAATAAGTCAGGCCTCTTTCAGATAGAACTTCCATTTTCTCATTACACGCTTCTGCAGGAATTTCTTTGTAAGCAAATGCCAAAGTCCTCATTGCTTGATTCTGATACTTTAGAAGCAAGTCGTTCAAACCATCAGGTAGTGAAATACATTTGGAAGCTACTATTTCAGGAGCCCCCTTAACAAAAAGAATCCTTCTACCCAAAGATGCTGATTCAGCCAAAGTAGCCATATATTTACGTTCAGTGGAGAAGGTAAGTTGATCGATAATCTTTGCACTGTTTCTAACCTCCAGATAATTTATCCCTCTGTCATGAAGCCAAAGCAAAAGAGCTGCCTCAGTAGGATTGCCAAGAGCCTTGATCTTACCATCATCAGATATTTCAAGAAATGCAGTTGAATTTACAGCAATACTCTCCATAATAATGGGTTCATCATTGCCAACTACAAAGTTAGTAAAGGCAACTCGCATCTGATTCTGAGTCAAAGTTCCTGTTTTGTCGGTACATATAACAGTTGTAGCACCCATAGTTTCAGTTGCGTGCATCTTCCTTACAAGATTGTTTGTCTGCAGCATTCTCTTCATACTCATTGCAAGACTCAGTGTTACAGACATCGGCAAGCCTTCTGGCATCGCAACTACTATCAAAGTTACTGAAACCATGAAGTAATTTAAAATACGGCTTGCAGTATCTATTGAAATCCACTGATTGGCATCTGAAGGATCAACCCCGAATATCAGATAACCTAACGCCATTAAAATGACAGTAGTAGAAATCCCAAATGTGACCCATCGGCTCCAATCACTCTCTCTCACCAATGCAGGAGTTGTAACTTTTGCCCCCAGAACAGACAAACCGTCATAAATAGCAGGTATCCAAATCTTTGTAATTGCAATAACCACTCCGGTTATGACTGAAACAAGCAGAAAAATTTCACTGAAAGAATAGTTCACATTACCAAGAAACATGTCCTTTACAAACAACATGGCAAATGTCATGACTGCAAGAACAAATCCAGCAAAACCCACAAATTTTGCCAATTTGTCAAGTTGCCTGTTCAACGGAGTCTCTTCAGGGTTTTTCTCAGCTGATTTCTGTGCCACCTTTCCATATTCGGTAGAATCACCAACAGCAAAAACCCTGGCAATGCAATGACCATCTACTATTGTAGTCCCCCTGTAGATGTTGTTCGTGGGATAAGTTGCTTCATCATCAAACATGGCAGGATCTACGCTCTTTTCTATAACAGGCTCTCCTGTCAATGTAGACTCGTTGACCGAAAGAGAAACTGCCTCAATCAAGGTTGCATCAGCAGGAACCTCTTCACCAGTATCAAGCAGAATAATATCTCCAACTACAATGTCTTTTTTGGGTACTTCTCTAATATTACCGTCTCTTATAACCTTAACAAGAGTTTCATCATTAACCTGATTTAAAATATCGAACTTCTTGCTGGCGTCCATTTCAAACCAGAAGGATACGCCGGTTGCAAGAAATATAGCACAGAAGATACCTATTGTTTCTACAAATTCATTGTGAACAAATGATATACCTAATGAAAGAAATGCAGCAACAAGCAAAATCCTGATTATTGGATCATTAAATTTTAAAAGAAATAATTTCCAAAGAGGATCTCTCTTTGGAGGAGTAAGCACATTGCTGCCGAATTTTTTTCTGCTTTCCTCAACTTCACTTATACTGAGACCTGAATGTAATTTACTTGTATCCATATATTGATTCACTTGTTAATGTTTTTACCACTTAACATCCCGCAAGCCGCAAGAATATCCTCACCTCTCGAAGCACGAATCGTTGCGATCAAGCCTTCTTTGTTCAATCTTTCCCTGAACAACTCAATTTTGGCATTTGGAGTTGGTTTGTATGGAAAATCCGGGATTTGATGAAAGCGTATTAGATTTACCCTACACTCAAGTCCTTTCAAAGTCCTTATCAACGCATCGGCATGACGTTTCGAATCGTTCCATCCATCAAACATGATATATTCAAAGCTTACTCTTCTCTGCCCCGTGAAGTCAAACCGACGAATTATCTCAAGCGTCCTTGCAAAAGGCCAGGCCTTTTGCGCAGGTACAAATTCGAGACGTTCCTCTTCAAACGGGTTATGTAAGGATATCGCAATATGACATTTGTAATCATTCAAAAAGTCGATAAGTGGCTCGTGAATACCTATTGAAGAAACAGTGATTCTTTTAGGGCTCCATGCAAATCCCCAGTCAGCAGTTAAAATGTTTATTGCACCGGATACTTCACCAAAGTTGTCAAGCGGCTCTCCCATACCCATAAATACTATATTGGTGATTTTATCGCTTTCCTCAACATTTTGTAATTGAGAAATAATCTCACCAGCAGTGAGATTACCCTTGTATCCCACTCTTGCAGTCATGCAAAACTTGCATCCCATCCTACAGCCTGCCTGGGACGAGACACATAAAGTAACTCTATCGTCTTCAGGTATTGTGACTGATTCAATAAATGTTTCACAAAGTGAGGGAAAAAGATATTTTTTTGTTCCGTCCGAAGAGAGTGTAACCTTTTCAGGACTGAATCCGCCAACTTGATACTGTTCCGAAAGTCTATCTCTGTTTGCTTTCGAAATATTGGACATCTGCATTATATCCTTACAATTTTTCTTGTAAATCCACTCAGCAATCTGCTTAGCAGAAAAAGCCGGAAGTGACATATTTACAACGATTTCTCTGAGCTGATCCAGACTCTTACCAAGTAGCCATGTTTTCATTTTACAAATGTAGAGATTTTTGGAAATCATTTGTTATTTTTGCATGAACAAAAAAATACAACATTATGGCAAAGGAGAGTGAAGAAGTTAAGAAAGGTGCTGAGATTAGTTCTGAGAAGCAAAAAGCCTTACAGGCTACTCTGGACAAACTTGAGAAGGATTACGGGAAAGGCACTGTAATGAAGATGGGAGATCAGCCAAAATGGGAGGTTTCCACAATACCATCAGGATCGATTGCCCTGGATCATGCGCTTGGTATTGGAGGATACCCTAGAGGAAGAGTCATCGAAATTTATGGCCCTGAGTCAAGTGGTAAAACTACCCTTGCAATTCATGCAATAGCCGAAGCACAGAAAAGTGGAGGTATAGCTGCAATTATTGATGCAGAACACGCATTTGACAGAACATATGCCAAGAATCTCGGAGTAAATGTGGATACACTTTTAATATCACAGCCTGACAACGGAGAACAAGCTCTTGAGATTGCAGACGCACTTATCCGCTCCGGAGCAATAGACATTATTGTTATAGACTCAGTTGCGGCTCTTACCCCCAAAGCTGAAATTGAAGGCGAGATGGGAGACTCCAAAATGGGTTTACAAGCCAGATTGATGAGTCAGGCTCTTAGAAAGTTAACTGCAAATATCAGCAAAACGAACACATGCTGCATTTTCATAAACCAGCTTCGTGAAAAAATCGGAGTTATGTTTGGAAACCCTGAAACAACCACGGGTGGTAATGCTCTTAAATTTTATGCTTCAGTTAGGGTAGATGTCCGAAAGGTTACTCAGCTCAAGGACGGTGAGGAAACAACGGGCAACCGCACACGTGCCAAAATTGTCAAGAATAAGCTGGCTCCTCCTTTCAGAAAAGCAGAGTTCGACATAGTTTTCGGAGAAGGGATTTCAAAAGTTGGAGAGATAATAGATCTCGGCGTTGACCTCGAAATCATACGTAAAAGCGGTTCCTGGTTCAGTTACAATGACACTAAAATAGGACAGGGAAGAGATGCTGTGCGCCAGATTCTT